>NZ_JBBECH010000058.1:0-16047 GCF_040881935.1 Saccharospirillum sp.
GTTGAACGCAACCATAACGCTGGATGCCACGTTAAAAGCCTAATGAACTAACCGGACGCTCATTTTGGCTTAGAAAGCCAAAATGAGCGTCCAAAACACCCGATAGACTCAGAGCGTCGAACAGCAATCAACAAGCCGTTGCTGAGTGCCTTGCTGTCAGATTTCCCCCAACGAGATCATGCTGGGAAATATTATCTGCTGGTCTCCTTGACGGCCTGCTTTTGGGCTCCTATACCCATCACTGCAAGGTGCCGCCATCTCCTGCAGATCGTTAACCCAGGGAAGTCACAGAGGCGTCATTTCAGACAGCAATCGCTGTCGGCTTGTTTCTCTATGGAGGCGGTTATGACGGACGTAACTGATGACAGTAGCGGGAATGATCGCGAAGATAGACTCAATCCCATAGTATTTTATGGTTCAACGGCAAGCATTGTTGTATTTGCGGTGTGGACCATTCTGTTTACCGAGTCATCGAGCTCGGTTATTTTTGCGGTGCTCGCCTGGATATCCAACAGCTTTGGCTGGTTCTATTTTGTTTCTGTGGTTGCCTATCTTGCGTTTGTAATCGTTATTGGTTTCTCCCGTTTCGGAAAATTAAAACTGGGTCCCGCGCATTCCAAACCCGATTTCAATGTAGTCACCTGGGCGGCTATGCTTTTTTCGGCCGGTATAGGGATTGATCTGCTTTTCTTCTGCATCGCTGAGCCCGTCACCCAGTTCCTGGCACCACCAACCGGAGACGCAGAGACCGTCGAGGCGGCCCGACGTGCCATGGAAATTACCTTCCTGCATTGGGGGTTATCGGGTTGGGGGGTCTACACCCTGGTTGGTATGTCGCTGGCCTTTTTCAGCTACCGGCATGGGCTGCCACTGACCATTCGTTCAACCCTGTACCCGATATTCGGCAAGCGCATTAATGGCTCAATCGGCCACGCTGTTGATGCCGCTGCGGTGTTAGGTACGGTGTTTGGCATTGCGACCAGTCTCGGTATCGGCATCATTCAGCTTAATTTCGGCCTCAATTACATGTTCGGCATTGCAGAGACCACCATAACTCAAGCCATCCTGGCTATCTTCATTGTCATTTTCTCGGCTGTTTCCGCGTTCACGGGCGTAGACAAAGGCATTCGCCGACTTTCAGAATTTAACATGGCACTGGCGTTGTTGCTGTTGCTGTTCATTCTGTTTACCGGAAAAACCGTGTTTCTGTTGAACGCGCTGGTTATGAATGTAGGAGACTACCTTTCCAGCTTGTTGACCATGTCGTTCGACACCTATGCCTTTGATCCTCCCACAGACTGGCTAAACGCATGGACGGTTTTTTTCTGGGCCTGGTGGATCGCCTGGGGACCCTTCGTGGGGCTTTTTCTGGCACGGATATCCCGGGGCCGGACGATCCGCCAATTTGTAGCCGGAACGCTGATACTTCCACTGGCGTTTATGATGGCCTGGATGTCCATTATGGGAAACAGCGCCATCGATCTTGTCATGAACGACAGCGGCGTAGCCGGCTTCGGACAGCAGGCAATGGAACACCCGGGCTCGTCCATTTATCTCTTTCTGGAGAGCTTTCCATGGGTGGGTTTTACCACCTCGGTGGTCACTATTCTGGCTATCGTGTTCTTCGTGACATCCGGTGATTCTGGTTCATTGGTACTGTCCAACCTGACGTCGATTCTCCGTGACCCCAACCAGGACGCACCGGGTTGGATGCGTATACTCTGGGCTGGAATTATTGGCGTACTGACCGTGGCGCTGTTGATGGCTGGCGGGCTCAGTGCGCTGCAAAGTGCCGTGGTGATTATGGGTTTGCCATTTGCCTTCGTGCTGTTTTTTATGATGTTTGGTTTGTTTAAAGCCTTGCAACTGGAGGGGTTGAAGGAAGACAGCCATCGGGGAAGCATGGCGGGCCATCTGTCGGGTCGAACCAATCCCGGCAAAACTGCCGCGCTGAACTGGCAGCAGCGTATTCGCCGCAGCGTGAGCTTTCCAACGCAAAGTCAGGCTCACCGTTTCCTGGACGACATTGCGGTTCCGGCGATGGAGGCAATCAGACAAGTACTTGAACAGCAGGAATTAACGGCGAAGATTGAGCTAGGAGAGCGTGGCAACGAGCATATTTCCCTGCGGGTTAGTCTCGGTCACGAACAGGATTTCATTTACGAGATCTGGCCAGCTAAATGCAAGATGCCGGCCTTTTCAATCCGTGCGACCCGAGTAGATGCAGACTACTACCGACTCGAAGTTCACCTTTCTGAAGGCGGCCAGGGTTATGACCTGTACGGCTACTCCCGGGAACAGGTGATCGCGGATGTTCTCGATCAGTACGAACGTCATTTGTACTATTTACACACCCAGCGGCAGCTACCGGGCGGCGATACCATCATGCCCTCAGGGAACGACCACAACTGAACGATGGAGAATGACTCATGACGGCTTCGAAAACAGAGGATGTGTTCGACTACATCATCGTAGGCGCCGGGTCAGCAGGGTCGGTACTGGCAGACCGGTTGAGTGTGGATGGTCAGTTCCGGGTGCTGGTTCTGGAATATGGCGGCAAAGACAATTCGGTGTTCATTCAGATGCCAACCGCCTTCTCGATTCCCCTGAACAAGCCAAAGTTTGACTGGGGGCTTTATACCGAGCCGGAACCCGGGCTCAATGGCAAGAAACTACACCAGGCGCGAGGCAAGGTTATTGGTGGCTCCTCGTCCATTAATGGCATGGCGTACGTGCGTGGCTGCGCTGGTGATTTTGAGGAGTGGGTTGAGCAGGGAGCGCAAGGCTGGAGTTACGAAGAGGTGTTGCCTTATTTCCAGCGCGCCGAAGACTGTATTTATGGTGCAGATGACTACCGTAATACGGGAGGCCCCCTCGGAGTATGTAACGGCAACAACATGAAAAACCCGCTGTATCGCGCCTTTATTCAGGCCGGCCGCCAGGCAGGTTACGGCGAAACCAAAGACTACAACGGGTATCGGCAGGAAGGCTTTTGCCGAATGGACATGACGGTGCGCGACGGAACGCGGTGCTCGACCGCCAATGCTTACCTGAAGCCCGCGCTTGGTCGCCCCAACCTTGAACTCCGAATGCATGCACTCACCACCCGCATCTTGCTGGAGGGCAAACGGGCGACGGGCGTCGAATACCAGCAAGGCGACCGGTTAATCACCGTGCGGGCAAACCGCGAAGTTATACTCAGCGCCAGTGCATTCAACTCACCAAAATTGCTGATGCTGTCCGGTATAGGGCCAGCCGATCATTTGCGAGAGGTGGGTATTGAACCCTTTCACGATCTGCCAGGCGTGGGTCAGAATCTCCATGACCATCTGGAAGTGTGGATTCAGCACAGTTGCAAACAGAAAATCACGCTTAATAGTTGGCTAAACCCCTTTGGGCAGGCGCTGATTGGCGCACGCTGGTTGTTCTTCAAGAGCGGTCTGGGCGCCACCAACCATTTTGAATCCAATGGTTACATCCGCAGCCGGGCTGGCCTCAAATACCCTGATCTGCAATACCACTTTCTGGCGGGTGCCATTGCCTACGACGGTTCCAGCTCGGCCGAAGGCCATGGCTTCCAGGCACACCTGGGGGCGAATAAACCGAAAAGCCGTGGCTGGGTCAGGTTAGCCTCCAGTGACCCGGAAGCGCCCCCGAAGATCTGTTTCAACTACCTGCAGGAAGAGGAAGATAAACAGGCCTACCGGGCCGGTATTCGCTTAACCCGGGAGATTTTTGCACAGCCAGCTTTCGATCCGTATCGCGGCGAAGAGCTGATGCCCGGAGACCACATTCAGACCGATGCCGACATCGATGCCTGGGTTGCTGAAAATGCCGAAACCGCATATCACCCTTGCGGTAGCTGCCGGATGGGAGCAGGCCCGATGGCAGTGGTCGACGCCGAGTGCCGGGTTCATGGCATAGACGCATTACGGGTCGTTGATTCTTCGATCATGCCGACAGTAACCAACGGGAACATCAATGCACCGACCATCATGATCGCCGAGAAAGCCGCGGATCACATTTTGCAGCGCCCGCTGCTGAAAGCGTCCGCCGTATCGGTCTTCATTGCCGACGACTGGGAGCATCATCAGCGCGAGGGAGCGGCCACTGACAACACCCCTGGCTGATGCGAGGTTCAGCACCTCTTATAGACCGAGTGCCCCTCTTCGCAACCAGTCGTGCACAAACGCCAGCTTATAGCGTGCGTGGTCAGACAGTACGAACGGATAAAGGTCCGATAAACCCATGGAGCGATTAACATGGTTAACGCCCACCGTGAGCGTAGCCGCGATCCGAATCAGTCGTTCAGCATCGGGCTCCGAATACGGGTCCCAGTTCGGGCCCGGTATCTGTGGCGATGTCAGGCCAGTCGCCACAAAGCTGTCGGCAATGTCGGTGAGGTGCAGCAGGTGTGCCGCCGTTTCCGCGAAGTCTTCATGCGGGTGCGCTGAGGCATAGCTGGTCAGATAGTGCTGTCGCCACTCTGGCGGCGGGCCGTTTTCGTAGTGGTATTGCAGTGCTGCCGGGTAATCTATTCGTTCATCCCCAAACATGGCTCTGAAGGCGTCCAGAAAGTCTTCTCGAAGGCTCAGCCGCCACCACAACATATGAGCGATCTCGTGGCGCATGTGACCGATCATGGTTCGATACGGCTCCTGCAAGGCTTCACGGCGGGTGGTGACCAGAATGGGGTCAACCTCCGCGACGCTGATGGTCACCACGCCTTCTGCGTGGCCCATCGGCACCGGGGTTGGCCCTTCCGCCAGCAAATGAAACACCGGGGGTGCACCCGGGTCTTCCGGGCGAAACCAGTGCCAGCGGCCCAGGTTATCCAGTGCCCAACGTTTGGCCGCCTCGGTTTGCGCCCAGTTGGGAATGGCATTGGGCAGCGTCGGGTCGGGCGCCAGCGCGGTCATGGCGCAGGAACGGCAAAACGCCCCCGGTTTCGGCGCGATCCAGTTACAGCCGATTTTTTCCCGGTTGGCACAGAAGGGGGGCGTCGGCAGAAAATCGCGCGCCTGGGGATCATAGGCAACAGGGGTTCCATCGGCCGTGGTCAGGTTGTCGAACCAGAGAGAACCGGCCCCGACGGGGTTTGCAAAAACTCGCATGATGACACCATCCTTGAAAGCATGAACCATCATAGTGGGGGCAAAACCCACCCGACTACAACCAGTTGCCTCTAGTTTCCTGATTCTCCGTTTTCGTATTCGAGCCGAGAAAAGAGGTTACATGGTCCCCCGCGACACCGGTACTGTTCCCCCTACGGATTCTCTGTATCAAAACTGGCTGCATCGCGTACCGCCTTCAGGTCCTCTGGTACATCCATGGCTATTCTGGAACGCTCCAGAGCCAAACGGCTATTGTAGCTGGCCGCGTCGCGCATGCTTTTATCGCCAGTCGATGTCAGCGAGTACAATGCCTTCTGCAACCGAACTGAAACTTCCACGTGACCAGCACCATCACGGGCAATGGCCGTAAAGGCATCTTCAAACATATCCCGCACTGATATCACTGGCACTTCCACACGATCGTACAAAAGCCCGTTGTCATCATTTTCTTCTGCTGGCTCACTCCACAGGTGAAACAACCGTACCAGCCGACCCACAATTTCGATCGCTGTACCGGGATCATTAACTGAAGGCGATAAGGCCCGCCCGGCAATTTCCGACAGAACTACCAAACCAAACCTTGGATCATCGTCAAAACGACGTTCGGTTCCAACCTGGAATGCCTGAACTATCTCCTGGTAATCAAGCGCTACCGGGTTATCACTATCAGAGTTTACGTAAGCCAGGGGGCGGTCTGGAGTAGCGAAGGTACCCGGCAAGGCGGCGACAACAATTCGAGCGTTTGCCTTTTTTGCCCATTCCTGGAGCTCTGGCATATCAATGTGCTGCACGTAACCGACCTTTGCCGCCAGTACCGCCTGCCCTTCCGGTTGAGTTCGGGCTAAAGAGGCGTTAAGCGTTGGAGCATCTCGCCGCCGCTTTAGAGCTTTGCCAGTGGCCATTTCCACCTTGTCCATCGTTGAGCCAATTCGTCCAAGACGGGCGATTCCATCGACCCAGCGGACGAACGTAAAAATGATTAAAGCGAAAACAAACGCGGTTAGAACGAAAAGGATAAAGAGCCCAGCGACATCGAAATAGCCATTTTTAACGGCCGTTAAAGCCACAACAGAGAAGATAAATGCACCGACAAAGGCGGACAGTGCGTTCTGGGATGCATCGTCGGCGACAACCAGACTGAATGCCCTCGGCGTCGCCGTGCTGCTTGCCGCGGCGTAGGCAGACACCATCGATGCCACTGAAAAAGTGGCAATAACCAGCATGCTGGCCGCCATGATGGACAGCAATTCCTCAATGGACTCCGATGTAATTTCAGGAACGTATAGTCTTAACATGGTGCTATCAAACAGCTTGGCGACAAACGCCGCGCCTATCGATAACAAACAGACCATCAATGGCCTCACCCATAGCCGCTCACGAAATTTATTGACTAAAAACCGGACCCGATCCCATGAAACTGTGACGCTCATCACTCATCCTTAACGCGGCGTAACGCCCGGTAACAACACAGATCACTAAGGCCAACATGTTTGATTGACCCCTCCGATGATTGTCGATAACGTGCCCACTCGATTCGAGTAACGAGATTGCGAGTCGCTTATTCTCCTTTCAGTTTGAGCATAAGCAGACGCTTTGTCAGTGCGGTGACGCACCTATTCGTTTCGTGTCCTGTACTGGAATACCCCTCTCGCGTTCAATCCGCTTCAGGTGAGTTTTATCCAGTGCTTTCAGGAATCTCTGTTCGGAGAATGCAGTGCGAGCAGCCATAAATGTACGACTTGCCATACGGGCATTAGTAGTTACTGCCCTCCTTCCATTAGCGTTTCCACTACTTGCCGATGATCAACAAAACGGATATCGGCTGCTTGAGTTGGACGGCTACAAAGTCAAGTGGGGCGAACACACCTTAGGGGTGGGGGCGAGCATCAGTTACGCCTTCGCTAACGAATCGATGCGTTTCGATGATGCGCGTAATTGTGGTGACCTGGTACCAATGACAGCGCTCTCTGGTCAGAACCTTCCTGTGGAGACGCTGGAACGAGAGGCTGCAGCGGCGTTTCAGGTTTGGGAGCAAGCCGCGAATCTGTCCTTTTACCAGGTGGACGACCCCCGGGATGCGGATATCGTGCTCGGGGCCCAGGGCAAGCCAATCGGGACGGCATTTGCCAACGTAACCTACAAGCCCGGTTCACAAGAGGGTGTGCGTATTATCGATCAGGCGCTGGTGTGCCTGAACCCCGATCAGCAATGGAAGGTCGGGTTCGATGGCAATAAAGATGTCTACGACCTCCGCTATACCCTTATTCATGAAATCGGTCACGCTATCGGCCTGGATCACCCCGGACCAGAGGGGCAGTTAATGGGGTTTCGCTACACCGAAACCTTCGCTGAGTTGCAGCCCGGTGATCTACGCGGTATCCGGCAGTTGTACGGGCCAGCCTCCGATAACAGCGAACTGGCGGCTATTGACTCCGACACGCAGCCATTGGAGACACCGGCTACTACTGGGACTTCCACATCACGTTCCATTAATTAGAGTTTTCATCAACGGCCCCGCGTCCATGGATGCGGGGCCCTGTTACTAGGTGAACTCACTCAATAAGTCATGCTTCCAGAGTCGGAACCAGAGCCAGTATCGCCCACTTCGATCACGAACCAGACATCGCCAACGCCCTGTCCAGTAACATCGCCCGGCTGCTGATCGTTGACCCAGAGATAGAGCGGGTCACCATCATAAGCCCATTGGTGAGTTCCGTCCTGACGTTCGATGACGCTGAATTTACCGGCATCCTGCGCATTGGCCGAGGCATCCAGCGGCGGCCAGTTCTGGGCACAGCCATCGTAGCAGTTGGATTTGCCCGACTCATCACGAGTGAAGAGATACAGTGTCATGCCCTCGGTGTCGGTCAGAACAGTGCCCAGGCTCGTCTCCCGGGTATCCACCGGCACCCCTTCAGGAATGGTCATTGCTGTGCTGGCACAGGCGACTAGCGCCAGGGCAAGCGAAGTGGCAAGTAGTGCTTTCATCGGTCTTCTCCTTTTTCATCCATTGACAGTGAACAACCTCACTTACAAGGACGACCGCTGACTTCGGTTTGGATGCAGGGGATGAAAACTTTCCCCAGCGGCGTCCAACGTGCGGACGGCCCTCCTATTAAGGCACTCACCATTATAGCTCTATTAAGGAATTCCGGTTTGCCTGGCCTCCCTTTCGTTCAACAAGACATTCATAAGACCCCATTTCAAATTCCCGGCAGATCCACGGACGGTTCTCATAAATAGTGCACATAAAGGTTTCCCTGTCTAACGCAGAGCACCACCCATCGTCTAACCGTAACATGGTCTCACCACCCCATTCATCGACCGCTATATGCCGCGCCGGAACGCCGGTATCGGTAATAATCATCACCTCCAGCTGGCAGCAACACGCCTGACAGTTGGAGCAGGAGACGCTGGGATCAGTTACATCTTTAACAGGAATCGTCATGAGTACAGTACCAACTCAGCAGCACAATGCTGTTTCGGGGTTATTCATTTTATGGAGTTTCATTAATCTGAAACTCGCGGGATCATAGCACAGAGTAATCCGAACCTTATGCCGGGTATGAGACAGGCAATATAAGTACGACAGCGCACAAACACACACCGCCTCATCGCTTATAATAAAGTATTGGTTAGATTGTAGACTCTCTATCGCATAGTATCCTCAATCTAACGCCCAATATGTGTAATTCCATATAAGAATGAGGCCTATGATTCTATTTTCGATACTTGTAGCGCTCATCGGTCTTGCACTCACGGTCGGTGGTATCCAATTGCTCAGTCTTGGGGGGAGCGTCTACTATTTGCTGGCAGGCATTTTTTTGCTGCTCAATGCCTGGCTGGGCTTTAAACGCCACGGACTGACCCGCCCATTATTTGCGTTGTTTTTGGTAGTCACCCTGATCTGGTCGTTGTGGGAGTCCGGTTATGACTGGTGGGCGTTAGCACCGCGCATGGGGTTGTTCATGTTTCTGGCCATACCCCTGTTGATTTCCAGTGTGCCAGACAAAGGCGGACGCATCGTGCTGCTTCCTGTTTGGGCCGTACTGGGGGTGATAACACTGGGCAGCCTTTGGGCCAACCCGCATGATCTGTCCGGTACACTCGATATGCAGGTAGACAGTGAGTCACCCAATCTGGGAACTGCGCCTAATGCCAGTTGGTATGCCTATGGGCGAACCAACATGGGGCAACGTTATTCCCCGCTGGATCAGATAACACCCCGGAATGTGGGGCAACTGGAAGAGGCCTGGCGGTATCGCACCGGTGATATGAAAGGCCCTGACGATGTCACTGAAACTACCTATGAGGCGACCCCACTCAAAATTGGCGATACGCTGTATCTGTGTACGCCGCACAACTGGCTGGTGGCATTGGATGCCGACCAGGGCACCGAGCGCTGGGTGTATGATGCCAAGGTACCGCCGGAAAGCCAGCGCCAGCACCAGACCTGCCGTGGGGTATCATACCTGCCACCGGCTTCAGGCGATGTACCCTCTGCTGAAGTCCTGGATGTGGCAGCCGAAGCTCAAGCCCCGGTGCAATGTGATGCCGAGCTCTTTATGCCGACATCAGATGCCCGCCTGATAGCCGTTGACCCAGGTACAGGCGCTCTTTGTGCGAACTTCGCCAACAACGGTGAACTTGATCTCACCCACAATATGCCATTCAACCAAGCCGGTTTCTATTACGCTACCTCGCCGCCCGTTGTGGCGAATGGCCTGGTTGTAGTGGCGGGGTCAGTAAACGACAACTACGCCAAAAATTCACCTTCCGGCGTCATCCGTGCCTACGATGCCAGAACCGGAGAACTGGTGTGGAACTGGGACTCCGGCAACCCTGAAGATACAACACCGATCGGGCCAGATCAGGTCTATACGGCCAGCTCTCCCAACAGCTGGGCCGTGGCCAGTGCCGATGAGGAGCAGGGCCTGATTTACTTCCCGATGGGGAATCGGACGCCCGACCAGCTGGGTTGGTATCGCTCTGAAAGTGACGAAAAATATGCCAGCTCCGTGGTGGCACTCAACCTGGCAACCGGCCAGGTAGTCTGGGTGCAACAGTTTGTGCACCACGACCTGTGGGATATGGACACGCCTGCTCAGCCATCGCTGATTGATTTGGATACCGAAAGCGGCCCGCAACGCGCACTGGTGGTGCCAACCAAACAGGGCGATGTGTATGTGCTGAACCGAGAGACTGGCGAGCCTATCTTCCCGATAGAAGAGCTGCCTGCACCTCTGGGTACCGTTGCTTTGGATGATACTTCGCCGACACAACCGATTTCGGCGCTGACTTTTCGCCCCCCAATCATGACAGAAAAAGACATGTGGGGAGCAACCCCACTGGACCAGATGTGGTGCCGGATCCAGTTTAAGAAACTGCGTTACGAGGGCCAGTACACCCCGCCATCTGAGCAGGGCACGCTGGTCTATCCCGGCAATTTTGGGGTCTTCAATTGGGGCAGTATTGCTGTGGACCCGAAACGCCAGGTGATGTTCGGGATGCCATTGTATCTGGCCTTCATTCAGCAACTGGTCGAGAAAGATGGCTCGGATATGGGCGCGACCAACCAGGGTGAGCAGGGCCTGAATTCAAATGAAGGCGCGCCTTATGCCGTGGATATGAGACCCTTCCTGTCCCCCCTGGATGTGCCTTGCCAGCAACCGCCCTGGGGCTATGTGGCCGGGGTTGACCTGAAAACCGGAGAAACCGTCTACAAGCATAAAAACGGAACCATCCGTGACCTGACACCGCTTCCGCTGCCGATAGAAATGGGCGTTCCCGGCATTGGTGGACCAGTGATCACCGAGGGCGGTGTGGTCTTCCTCGCAGCGACGGTAGACGATTACTTGCGGGCCTATGACCTGGCCACCGGTGAACAACTGTGGCAAGCCCGCCTTCCAGCAGGCGGGCAAGCAACGCCGATGACCTATTTGAATAGTCAGGGTGAACAAATGGTTGTTCAGGTGGCCGGTGGCCATGGCTCCATCGGCACCACCATAGGGGATTATGTGGTTGCCTATAAACTCAAACGTTAAACTGCAAGTCAATTGGCTTACCTGCTGTGGGAAGCCAACTAATGTTAGGTGCATGAAGTTTGTCGTAAGTTAGGCCTTCGGTACCTCAACTGTTGAGTACCAGTCTGCGTACGGCGTGTTCTTGACCAAATGCCGGTTAAAATCCTTGGCGCCGTCAGTCCACCAAACCGGCCCTCGTTCACCCAAGGCTATCTTGATCTCGTTTACGATACGCCGTGCAACAGTGAGCCGCTCTGGGTCTTGCGCGCGACCAGCAGCTTTGATTTCCCGGCGTGCATCCATGAGACCACTGACGAGCTTGGAGTGAAGCTCTGACGGAAGACTTGGGTTGGCGGCTCGCCACAGACGTCCGCGAACTACGAGGTACCTAGCGTCTGGAGTTTTGAGCTGCTTCATAGGCCCAACGCCGCGCCCATCGGCTGGTCCGGTGCAGCGCTTGGTTGGCATTTGAGGTTGACGTATATGGCCCATCCAAATTGCTCTCGTGCATTCTTGCTTGGTTCTTTACAGACCACGGAAAATTAGATATTCCTCTGGGCTTCCCTTCCATGTCGCGATCTCTACGCTCGGTGACATCTTTCTGATCGAAGTAAATTAACTCTATATCGTTAAGTACAGTCGCAGTGGAGAAATTGTGCACCTTGCCCCAACCAATCTTCAAACAGGGGCCATCAGGGTTAGACACTATTCAAATGCGGCTACGTTGGGCGCCCCTATTATCTTCGTTCTAAGTCACCATCGCATGCACTGGTTGGCCCAGTGATGATCATCAGACCACCGGCAACGAGTGTGCTCGAATCCAGACAGGCTTCTGATAGTTGGGAGGGGGATAAACCAAACGCCATAGACAAGTCAGCACCACGCAAATCAGCGTAGTTTAACTCCGCGCCTTTCATTCTGGCATCCTCAAAGGAAGCATTGCGCAAGTCAGCATTTTTGAAATCGGTATAACGCAGGTTGGCCTCTTCGAAGTCGCTGCCGACGAACGAACCGGCCTCAAGATCGGAACGTGACAAATCGGCACCCTCCAGGTCCATTTGATCCAGGCGCAGGCCCTTTATCTCCGAGTGAGAGAGATCCACTCCCTCAAGGCTGACCGCAAACCTCTGCAACAGGTCCATTTCGGATAAAAAGCGTAACACCCGCCCTGCCCGGTTACCTTCAACCAGTTGAAGAATGGCAATAGTCTGGGCACGTCCAATAGCATACATTTGTTGTGAGTTAGAATTGACGCTATCGTCCACGACAAGCTGGCTGATGCGATCAATATATTGCTGAAGGCTCGCTTCCATTGAACGAATAGTCTCAATCCGTTCACGGGACTGGTTAAACTGAACGGTAGCGAACGCCAACAACAACGGCAGTGAAAATGGCACCAGCCAGTCCCAAAGTGTCTTACCAGAAAACCCCATCCACTCGGGCTTACGCCAGAACCAGTAGCCGAAGATGCCGATACAGACCAGTGTAAAAATGGATAGGGTCGTAAGAGCAGAAGAGTTAAACATCGCGGCATCCTTAGCTCATTATATAGGTGAAAGGCTAAGGTCATAAAGCCTAACCAACTGTCTTGCAACCCTAATACCGTGCCTCATGGCCTGTCCTGATCAATACCAGGCTCAACCTGCCCTCAGGCAAGATGTTTATTGGTAGCATACAGTCTTTCGCGTGCATCGCCAATCATCAACCGATCCGTTTCCCGCTTAACAACGGCATAACATTCACAGCTCATTTTTTCGAGTGTCGCACGGTCTAGCACCGTTATGTGACCGCGCCGATACTCAATCACTCCCAGTTTTTGTAGCCGCCCGGCCGATTCAGTTACCCCTTCCCGGCGCACGCCCAGCATATTGGCAATCAACTCCTGGGTCATGATCAGGTGATTGGTCGGCAATCGATCGAGAGACAACAGCAACCAGCGGCAGAGCTGTTGATCTATCGTGTGGTGCCGGTTGCACACCGCCGTCTGTGCCATTTGGGTAAGCAGTGCCTGCGTATAGCGCAATACGAGAGCCATCATGTCACCATGCTGATTGAACTCATCAACTAGCCGCTGCCCGATCACCCGATAACCCATGCCTCCGCTTTGGACCACAGCCCGGCTGGAGGTGCTGTCACCCCCCATTAACAATGGAAGGCCTACCAGACCATCGTTACCCACGACGGAAATTTCGGCGGATGAGCCACAGGCCATAACGTACAAAATGGATACGATGCTGTCAGTCGGGAAATAGGCATAGCGCATCTTAACCCCCGACTCATAAAGTACTTTACCCAGCGGCAGCGTTACTTCCTCCAGGTGCGGAAAGAGTCGACATTGCACAGCTTTGGGTAATGCGGCAAGAATACGGTTTTGAGTTAAATTTGAAGTCTTGGTTGTCACTCCGAACAATCCTCTAAGACAAAGCTATCGAAAGGCTATACTCCATTGCCTCTATGTTAAGGTTCGTTGTTTACTTACTATAACTATTAAGCAAAAAAAGCCCCTTGGGCTTCTTTGGGCATTACCGGGCATCAGACTCCAAAACGCACCGTTAATGCATCCATACTGCTGCGGGACACCCACTTCTTTACTCTTCCATTAGAGCTATCATAACTCAAACATTGATAGCTGTTTAATAGGGGTGTCTTAAGAGCTCGTTTTCGTGCTCATACTATAGCCACTGATTGGCGGTTATATTTGTAAAATATTGTAAACCATTTAAGGAGCCAATTTCTTGCTCTTTAAGCTTCTCTAAGCCACTCTCTATGGTTTTGACTTGCTCTGGTGAATGGCCCTGCTTCAATTAACTCTCCCCCCTGCTATAGCTTCAATTTACTGCTCTTCAAAACACCCAAGAGATCAACAACCAGAGGACGACAAAGAACGCAAAGAACCCGATAAGTATGAATTGGATTTCGCCAATTATTCCATCACCTGAAGCTACAGCAAAAATGATGAGAACCAACACAGTCGCGATGAACGCAATTACGGCCGCATCCTTTATGCCGACACCAGGTGCCAAGTAAACCTGATTAAATTCAGTCAGCATCGGCCAGGAAAAAAACCCACCAATGAACAACAGGGCTACCAGAACTATTAGCGCAATCGCAACGGTTCTTGCATCTTTTTTATCTTTATTTCCAGTCTCGCCAGCCATCGTTATTCAGCCAGGTGAGCTTTAATCATATCCCTCAGATCATGAGGGCGTGGTACACCCGCCGCTTCAATTTCAGCGGTATCGCCAGCAGTAAAAACGGAAATCTTGCCAACTCCAAATATCCGATTAAGAAACGTCTGATAGACCTTCACAGTACGAATGCTATTGATGTTTAATTCTGTGCGATCCTTACTCAGCAGCCCTCTCTCAAGAATAAGATCGTTACCCGTAAATTCAAGCGTAGTAGACTTGCACTTCAAATACCAAATAAGAAGGATCAGGATTCCTATTGCCAGTGGGATCAACAAGACCGCAACGACGAACCCGAGCGGATTATTTTTGAACATGGATGGATGTTCCGAGTATTTCGTTTCCAATTGAGAACCCTTTTGCGCTGATACCCCTGCGGGCATGATTTCACGGCTCTTGCCATGTTCGATGATTTTTCGCATTGAACATAGCACTTGACCCACCCCCACTCCAGCGGTGCTACACCGTATGGCAGGTTATCGGTGCCTAACGCCGACAAAGTTGGAACGTCAGCGGAAACTTTATCCAACTGACTGCGTTTGTAAGGTGTGGGTGCAGGCTAGCGACTTGAAAATTAAGCCAACTTCATGGTCAGCTTTTCCAATTGATCAATGGTAGCACCCCAGCCTTCCTCAAACCCCATTTCCAGGTGTTTATTGCTATCCTCTGTATTTTTATGCAAGGCCTGAGCAGTATACCTGGTGCCCTTACCGGCATCTTCCATAGTGATAATAGCGGTCATTGCCAACCAGGGGTCATTTGGCTTCCACCCTTCGGTTAAAACAGTCGTGAAAACAATACGCTCTTCAGGAATAATTTCTAAAAAACAACCTTCCACATGAGACTGAAAATCTTCACCATTTTCGCTCATCAGGGTTTCAAAACCACCGCCTGGCGTCATATCCATTGTAACGACTTTGCATTTGATTGGCTCCGGAATCCACCACCGCTCGAAATGTTCTTTCTCAGACCAAGCTTTCCAGACAATGGAACGTGGAGCCTGAATGACACGAGAGATAGTAAGTTTAGAGTTTTCGTTTTTCATTTTTATGCTCCTTAGAGGCAAGTGATTCGGCGTAATCAGCTAGTCGATCAGTCCGACCCTCCGTCAGGCACGGCGACCAAAATTGTTGTGGTCCGGGTGCTCCCCAATAGCATGGATTTGGAACAGCACCTTTAAACCCATAACGCCCGCTTCAGGTGCGCAGCTTCGGTGCCTCACCCTGCAAGCGTTGGTTATGCAGCGGTAAGCTCAACCTTGTGAACCTTATCCAGTTTGATGGTCTTGCCTGCATGCCACAGGTCATAAGCATCCTGCATGGTCAACCAGCTCTGTGGTGCACGGCCTAGCGCCTTGGAAAGCCGCAACGCCATTTCCGGGCTGACACCGCTCTGCTGCTTCAGAATCCGGTTCAATGTGGATGGCGACACGTCCAGCCGCTCGGCCAAATAGCGGCAGCTCAGTCCGAAAGGCTCCATATACGTAGCCAGAATGAACTCGCCAGGATGTGGGGGGTTGTGCATAGGCATCAGTGGTAATCCTCATAATCAAGCAGATACGCATTGCCGTCCAGGAATTCGAAGGTGAACCGCCAGTTTCCATTTCATGGCTCATAGTGTAGCGTGTTGCGCAACAGTGTCAAACTGCATAATGTCGCGCTCACCGGCTTGTCCAGTGCAACGCTTTGTTAAGCGATAGCTCCGATGCCAGCATTGAATAGA
>NZ_JBBECH010000058.1:16147-20589 GCF_040881935.1 Saccharospirillum sp.
CTTGTCCAGTGCAACGCTTTGTTAAGCGATAGCTCCGATGCCAGCATTGAATAGACGGCATGGTCTACATACCTCCCATAGAGATACTCACGCTCGCGGAGCATCCCTTCAAACCTAAATCCCAAACGCTCTGGAATGGCTCGGCTTTTAACATTGCCTGTAGCGCAGGCGATCTCGATTCGATTTAAGTCGTGCTCCCTAAACCCAGATTCAACCAGCGCCCTCACGGATAAAGTCATGATACCTTTACCTGAATACCCGCGACTTAACCAATAGCCGATTCCACCGGTCTTATTTGTTGTGTCAAACCGATGAAACCCACACACACCACACATAACTTCCTCATGGAAGACTGCATACTGCAGCCCATTGCCAGAATCACGCTGGCTGATAGCCGAATTTATAAAGGATTTCGTGTCTACCGAAGACCTGTTTGAATCGACCCAAGGCAACCACTCCCGTAGGTGTTCCCGGTTTGCGTCTACCAAGCCGAATAGATCGTCTATGTGATCCTTGCTGAGCAATTGCAGCTCAATGGCTTCGCTAATATACAATTTTCTCTCCAGTCGCTTAACGCTTTCAGCAGGGGCGGAGTTTACTGCGTCCCTTGCCTAAACTTTTTGAAAATCTGGAGCCGGCTAATCGCTACTGCCAACAACTGCAGCGCCATCAGCCCTACTAAACCGAGAGGGTAAATAATATACCAGCCCATAAATACTTCTGCCTTAACTATCACAAGGGCAGAAAGTAGATCCCATAGGAGGAGCCCGACAGCACCTAGCAGCAACCAGATGACATAGCCTGGAAGTCCTACAGAACGACGCTCCGCCAATACAGTACCAACAACAAACGCCACAAAGAAACAGCCGATGTTAACGGCGTTAACCCTGAGTGGTGCTCCGCTAACTACCAAAGAAAGTACCGATAGAACAACGAAGAGAGTAAAGCTTGCCGCGACAGTAGATTTCATTTTAGCCTTTTAACGCCTAAAGCAGCGGCCGAGCGTAGCGAGGTCCAGCCCCGCAGGGGCGATACTGCCTTTTCTTATTAAAATTTTACTCATGTCTAATTTGCAAAATAAAACCACTACCGAGGTAACCGGTGCCGCAGCGCCAGCGTAGGGAACCAAAAGCGGCACGATTTTGGCGTCCGATTGCCCCCCTGGTTAGGAGTTTTCTTCAAGGACGACTAAAAAATTCAATGTCGTCTCTCAATTAGTTCACTCATTGGTAGTGGAAGCAGCCCGCGTAGCGTGTTGCTGATTTCTTCTTCGTGACGCTGCCAGACTATCCCGAGGTAAATAACCCCAAGGCCGATAATCGTCAGAACGAACGGAAACATCATGCTGTCCTTGAACACATCGTATGCCAGATGGCTGAGATATCCTGCTGCACCCAAACCACCGAAGACGGCAAAAACTTTGCGGGAAAGCATAGCGCCAACGACAATCATCCCGAGGTTGATGCAAAGATAGATGAATTTATTCAGCTCGCTGTCCGAATCCATCATGGACAAACCTCCCCAAAATGCAATGACACCGAATAGGTAAAGCCAAAATGCATAATCCTTGTCATTCCGGGTGCGGATGTCCACCCAGAAAGCCAGCAACACCATGAGCAGGCCAAACCACAGCGACACGAACTTTCGTAACTCCCATATCAAGTCGGCTTCGCCGAATAGAAAGAGCGTCAAGTCCATGCTCATGTACCAGAGTGTTACAGCAATGGGCATAACCAGGAATGGCAGGCGATAGCGCCACAGCATGACCGCACCGCTGGCAAGCGTGGCGCACTCCATAAACATCCAACGCCAGTCGATATGGGTGTGGTACTCGCGAAAAACTCTCCCTTCAGCCCACCAGCCTAATGCGGCCTGTAGGCCATAGACTGCCAAAGGTGTGAGGAAAACGACAAAGGTTGCCGTGATACCGGCGGGAATCGGCAAGCGACTACGGTTAAGAAAAAACTCTGTAAGCCAGAGTCCGGTGCCAGCATAGGCAAGCGCGATGAAGAATAACCCCAATCCACCAAAGCTTTCCCACCCGAGCGTCATGAACAAGCTCATTGCGCCGATGGCGATCAATCCGCCGAGGTAATAGAGAACATGAGTGAAGCGGAAGCTCGGCGCGGCCTTTCCTCGCTCACCCAGGAATTTCCAAAGCTGATCCGCCTGCTGCTCGCTGATCAGGCCAATTCCCGCTGCTTCTTTGAGAAGACTACGATTCAGTTCCATGCGAACTCCTAACGCAGAGCTCAGCTGACGCGAGCCGCGTAACGGGTGAGCGGTCGGCTGGAGCGCTTTGTTGGGCGCGAGTTAATTCCCAATGCTGTATTTGCCCTGCCCAGTTTTCTTGTAAAGCGCTCACGATTGCACCATGAAACTCCTGGTGTTCCGGTTGCAATGCCATGAGAAAAACGACGTGGGGTGTGGAAAATGCCTCAACAAAGGACCCAGGTGTCGAGCTCCTCAAAGTCTCTAGCATGTGCTCAATAAAACGGGGTCTCTTTTCTCGAATGAAATGCTGGTATATTAACAGCGACTTCCCCGAGGCCCAAAGCGCTTCCACTTCGCACCAATATAAAATCTTTGATGAGCCCTTTCCACCATAAGGCTTTGATTTCACCTCCAGTCCATTGTCTGGATCGAGAAAAATACAATCACTACTTTGCGCCTGCGCGATAAGCGAACTAAACCAAGCACTTCGTCCTGAAGTACTATCGGGCACAAGGGAGGAGAAGTATTCTGCTTTCGGGATAAGGCCACTATCTTCGATTAAACTTACTCGGCGCTTTTGTCCGGCAGCCAAAAGCTCTTTGAGTGTTTGGAACAAAACAGGATCATGACATGCCCACTTATCAGGTCTATCCAAATACGAAATTAATTTTCCATCGGTACTCCCATCATCAGGCGTTAGCATCCAAGAGAATAAAACACGGAACCCACTGGCACGAATAATGGCACGTAACAGTCCGTACTTCCGATAGTCGTTAATGTCGCCAAAATATTGGTCTTTCATGCTGCCCTCTCTATTACGCCCAACGCCTGCCATAAACGGCCGAGTGAAACGAGGTCCGGCGACCGCAGAGAGCGTATTTGATAACTTGGTTATGCATAACCTAGGCACTCACTTGGTACCCAGCCTGCACCTTTAGCTTTGTGCTCCACCCAACACCATTGACAGTGCTCATACTTGACGCTGAGACGTTCCCCCGGCTCGACATCCAGCTCCTTAGCTGAGTAGAATTTGACCGCAACTCCACTAGCACCATTTTCTGTTAACTCAATGTATTCGAGCGGCGCCCAGCCGACAATGCCTTTTTTATCGGTAATTTTAACCCAGCCGTCATATTCCGTATCTCTCTCTCCAACCAACAGCCTATCTCCGGCTTCAAAACTCACCGGATTCGGATAATTCGATTTGTGTTCTCGCACCACAACTACATCAGGCATAGGCATAACGCTTTTTTTTAGCGGCGCCCTGTCAGGGGGCGTCCGGTGGAGGCCGAAGGCCGGAACAAACTACAACTACTTGTTAAGCTTGGTTCCTGATCGTAGCCCAAGCCCCATACGCAAGGTGACAGCATGAACAGCCAATACGCATCCAACAGAAATCAAAGCACTACCGACTAAGCCCGCAATAAGTGCTGCAAGCCCAAACAGAATCAGGTTTTGTACCCACCCCAGCTTGACGTCCTGCTCGTTTAAATCGCACCACTCCCACCAAAAAACATTCCACCAAAGACTCGAGGCTGCAACGTACTCAAAAGCGACCCTCTTCAAACCGACAACACCGCGGAGTTTCAACTCTCGCTCAAGATTGTCGATGTATTGAGCATCATGTTGGGTATCTAAATACCGATCTCCAATCAGTGAGAATGTAGAACGTTGGTCGGTCATATTTTGCGCTTAACGCCAATGTTCAGCGGCGGCCTTTACGCAGTGAAGCGGAGAAAAGGCCGCCCGGTGGAGGCCCGTAAGGGCCGGAACGAACTGTAACTAATTGTTAGAGCTTGCTAACTGGCCCGCATGAACCACTTGCAGAATCCATAGCCCGAAAAGAACTCCGATTCCCAGCGATACAGGAGCAATTTGGACTGGCCATACCTCACCAGACCTGACATACGCTGCCACCAAATCACTTACTCCACTCATTAGTATGACAATTCCAGCGAGGTGAAAGAAGTGCTCAGGATGAGAAAAGTCTAAGGGGTTCGACTCCAAACTCGGCTTCTCGAAGTTCAGCTTCCGTCTGAAAATAGTTTTCAGAACGAATAGACCGATGAGTATCAAAGCGGGAAAAAATACCAACCCCGTGACAACAGGTGCCCATCCAATCTTGGGCCCAACCTCAGCGTATGAGGTGTCGTATACCGCACTAACCGAGGAAATACAAATTAGCGCTACTTTAACTGGAGCCCATATTTTCATTTGTAGCTCTAACG
>NZ_JBBECH010000059.1:0-3163 GCF_040881935.1 Saccharospirillum sp.
TTTAGCCAGCGTGAAAGGGGAGACACCCAGATGGCATTAGCGGCCGGCGCGCGCCGACAACAGCATGAAACCAGTACTGAGACGAAGAAAACCCTGCTCAGTATTGAAAAGGTGACCAAATATTTTGATGAAGACCTGGCCGTCGATAACGTAACGCTGGACGTCCGTCAGGGTGAGATTTTTGCGCTGCTGGGGGCTTCCGGCTCAGGCAAGTCGACGCTGCTGCGGATCATGGCCGGGTTTGAGAACCCGACCGAAGGCCGCATTCTGCTGGACGGCGAAGACATTACCCAGCAGCCGCCTTACCAGCGGCAAATCAACATGATGTTTCAGTCCTACGCCCTGTTTCCGCACATGACGGTGGAGCAAAACCTGGCCTTTGGTTTGAAACAGGAAAAGCTGGCCAAAGATGTGATCATCGACCGGGTGCAGCGCATGCTGAAACTGGTGCATATGGAAAAATATGCCCGGCGCAAACCGCATCAGTTGTCCGGTGGGCAGCGTCAGCGGGTCGCCCTGGCGCGCAGCCTGGCAAAACAACCCAAGTTGCTGCTGCTCGATGAACCGATGGGGGCGCTGGATAAAAAATTGCGTACAGAAATGCAGTTGGAAGTGGTCGATATTCTGGAAAATGTGGGCGTGACCTGCGTGATGGTAACGCACGACCAGGAAGAGGCCATGACCATGGCGGATCGCATCGCCATCATGGATCAGGGCTTTATTCAGCAGGTCGGCTCACCGGTCGATGTTTACGAAAGCCCGAACAGCCGGATGGTGGCGGAATTCATCGGCTCGGTGAACCTGTTTGATGGTCGGATCATTGATGATCAGGAAGACCATATGACGCTGCATACCGATGATCTGGACGCCGACATTTACATCGGCCACGGAGTCACCTCGGGTGTTGATGAACGCAGCATGTTGTTTGCCCTGCGCCCGGAAAAAACCCTGATGACGCGTGAGAAACCAGAAGGCGAATTCAACTGGTCTTCAGGCACCGTGCACGACATTGCCTATTTGGGCGGGCATACGGTGTATTACGTTCGGCTGCCTCAGGGCAAGATCGTGCAATGTTTTCTCGCCAATGTTGAGCGCCGTGCCGACCGACCCACCTGGGATGATCCGGTCTATGTGCACTGGGCCAGCGACAGCGGCGTGGTGTTGCGCTCATGAAGAAAATCGATCTGGCTCGCGTTCTGCCGGGTGGTCGCCGCTGGGTGATTGCCGGCCCCTATTTCTGGTTGCTGCTCTTCTTCTTTATGCCGTTCGTTATGGTGGCAAAGATTTCATTGTCAGAAACCTTCCTGGGGATTCCGCCTTACACTGCCATGTTTGAGTGGCTGGATCAGACGCTCAATATTCGCATGACCTTCAGCAACTATGCCTGGCTGCTGAGTGACGATTTGTACATTCGGGCGTATTGGAACTCGATCAAGATCGCTTTTAATGCGACGATTTTTTGTCTGCTGCTGGGTTATCCGATGGCGTACGCGATTGCCAAAGCGCCAGCGCATTTGCAAACAACCTGGTTGTTGCTGGTATTGCTGCCAAGTTGGACCTCGTTTCTGATTCGGGTCTATGCCTGGATGGGGCTGCTCGGCAACAACGGCGTGTTCAACAACTTTATGATCTGGATCGGTCTGATCGATAGCCCGATCCAGATGCTCAACACCAACTTTGCCGTGTATATCGGTGTGGTGTATTCCTATCTGCCGTTTATGGTGTTGCCGTTGTACGCCAATCTGGTCAAACACGACAATGCACTGCTTGAAGCGGCCAGTGACCTGGGCGCTCGTAAGGTCACTTCTTTTTTCCGCATTACCCTGCCACTGTCGGTAAACGGTATCGTGGCCGGGTCCATGCTGGTGTTTATTCCGGTGGTGGGGGAGTACGTGATTCCCGAATTGCTGGGTGGCGCCGAGACGCTGATGATCGGCAAGGTCTTGTGGCAGGAGTTCTTTAATAACCGGGACTGGCCAGTCGCCTCGGCACTGGCGGTACTGATGATTATGCTGCTGATCGTACCGATCATGCTGTTTCATCGGTACCAGAACAAGGAGTCGGGATTATGAGGTCGGGTCGTTTCAGTCTCAGTGTTTGCATTTTCTGGCTGGGCATCGTCTTCCTGTATGGCCCGATGCTGATGTTGATCATTTATTCGTTCAATGCCTCGCGCATGGTGCAGGTGTGGGCTGGCTGGTCAACCCACTGGTACGGTGAGCTGTTCCGGGATCAGCAACTGATGAGCGCGGTCGGACGCTCGTTGCAGATCGCTTTTTACTCGGCGAGCACGGCGGTGGTAATCGGCATGCTGGCGTCCATCGTTATGGTTCGCTTCACCCGATTCCGCGGCCGTACGTTGTTCAGCGGCATGATCACGGCGCCGCTGGTAATGCCCGACGTTATTATCGGTATTTCCATGTTATTGCTGTTCGTCGCCATGGCACAGTCGTTCGGCTGGCCAGCTCAGCGCGGCCTGCTGACGATCTGGATTGCGCACACGACCTTCTGTGTGGCCTATTCCACGGTGGTGATCAGTTCGCGGTTGCGCGAGATGGATCAGAGCCTGGAAGAGGCAGCTCTGGATTTGGGGGCTACACCAATCAAGGCATTTTTCCTGGTGACACTGCCGGTCATCTCACCGGCCATTATTTCCGCCTGGCTGCTCTCGTTTACCCTCTCCCTGGATGACGTGGTCATTGCCAGCTTCGTTACTGGCCCTGGCGCCACAACCCTGCCGATCGAAGTCTTCAGCCAGGTCAAACTTGGGGTTACACCCAAGATCAATGCGCTGGCGACCATTATCATTGGCGTGGTCTCAGTCATAGCTTTCTCCAGCTGGATGCTGTTTCGCAAGATTGACCAGCACAACCGTGCGGCGGCGCGTATGGCCGCCCACGGTTAAAGCAGTTGCTCTTGTGGCTTCAAGTTTCGGAGTTTGCACAATGCTAGCGGCGGGTGCCGGTGGTGCCTCTGCGGGGTAGTCCGCAGCAGGGATGCTGCGGTCTAGGCTCCATGGATGGATTTACGCCGACCCCGCAGAGGCACCACCGGTAGCCGACGCGGGCCATGGCCACCCGAATAACCCAAACTCCGAAACGTGAGTTGTGCGGTTCGCTCTGGGCCGTGGCCTTAAATTTCCCTATGATGTGCACTGACCGGG
>NZ_JBBECH010000060.1:0-91608 GCF_040881935.1 Saccharospirillum sp.
GTAGCTCCGTGAATATGAGTGGTTTTTCTGCAGACGCCACTGATGTTCCGTACAAAGTTTCTTCTATATTTTGTGACGATATAACTTCCATACCGGACAATTTATCAAGCAAAGAATTTGAAAAAGCCACTATTATGAATAACCAATAACTATCAGTCGTTGCCGGGCATCCGTTACCCCTGATGAAATAGCGTGAATCGCAAGATCAGAGTAATCATCGCGTCTGCGCTCCGCATTCACTTGCACAAGTGCTTTGTGACGAAGAGCAGCATCCAACTGCGCCACCATCGAGGCTTTCTTGATCTGTTGTTTTAACAGGTTCGGAATTGCTGACACGTAATTCCTCGACTCCCTCGCGGATAACTTGCCACGCGGAGCGCAGGAAAAGTGCAGCGATAGCAAGTCCCACTATTATGTCGGGCCAAATAGTATCGGTGAAGGCAACCAGCCCGGCGGCAATGATGACACTGCTGTTGGCAATCAGGTCGTTCCTGGAACACAGCCAAGTGGAACGCATATTGAAATCGTCTGCCCTGTGGCGATAAAGCAGCACGAAGCAAATGCTATTTGCAAGCAGGGCGATGGCGCCTACAGTGCCCATCCAATCGGCGGCAGGTACCTCCTGTATCACCAACTTACGAACAGCATCGGCAACGACAACAACACCGAACAACAACATGAAACCGCCCTTAAACAGGCCAGCACTGGCTCGGGCACGACGGCCTCTGTTCAGCACGAAGAGTGTCAGTGCATACACAGAGGCATCGCCAAACATATCCAGCGAATCCCCCAGCAACGCGGTTGAACTTGCTATCCAGCCAGCGGTGAACTCCACAAGGAACATCACGGTATTTATGGCAAGCACAATATATAGCACACGGCTCTGACTGGTCCTAAGTTGTGCCAGTTCACCGGATTTGTTTTCACAGCAGCTATCCACAGCAGATACTCATAAAACTAGCGGTATAGTGATACTCTGAAGGTTATAGTAACTATAAGGTCAATGGCGATGAGTAAAAAAATCTTCACCGTAGGTCAGTTAGCTGATCGCACGGGTATCAAGCCCGTGACTATCCGCTATTACGAAAAAATTGGAATCTTACCTGCAGCGAGTCGGTCGGAATCTGGCTATCGTTTATACTCAGTCGAAGACCATTCCAAGCTTCTGTTTATCCGCCGAAGCCGAGCGCTCGGTTTTAGCCTGGGTGATATCAGAGAACTACTCTCGTTAGCTGACAGCCAGCAAGAGTCCTGTGCCGGCGTGGACGCTAAAGTTGAGCAACAACTGGAGCAGGTACGCTCCCGACTAAAAGACTTGCGTGCAATGGAACAGGAGTTGAAAAGACTGAGTGCATGTTGTGAGGGTGGGATGATTATGGACTGCCGGATTATCGAAACGCTGTCCTGTAAGACATAGATAGGGTTTTCCCGCGGTGTTAACAGCACAATTTTCCGGGTAGCGGCTAGTCTGCGTTGTTGATAAGCCGCCCCTGTGCTGTGGCCGCTGCTTGGCATGCGGCTGTACGCAACCTTAACTCAAACCCGACGACTCACACAGCCCGACGACGATAATGCCGGTAGCGAGGCGTCCAGAAGTTCGCTTCGATGGTCTCGCGGACCTGCTCTTCGCTGCTCATCAGGGCCACGCCATCGGCTTGAGCCTGGCGCGCCACTTCAAAGGCGATTAGTTTGCTGGTTTCGCGAATGTTGGCCAATGGCGGCAACAGTGCACCTTCTCCGGCTTGTACCATGGGCGCCTGATTGGCCAGCGCCTTTGAGGCGGCCATCAGCATGGTATCGGTGATGCGTTCGGCGCCAACCGCCAGCGCACCCAGGCCAATGCCCGGGAAAATGTAAGCATTGTTGCACTGGGCAATGGGGTACGTCTGGCCGTTAACGGTAACCGGCGCAAACGGAGAGCCCGTCGCCACCAGAGCCTGACCATCGGTCCAGGTCAGCACATCGGCTGGCGTCGCCTCGACTTTTGAGGTCGGGTTCGACAGTGGCATCACCACCGGTCGTGCACAGCCCGCGTGCAGCGCTTTAATGATTTCCTCGGTGAACAAACCACGTTGACCGGACACACCGATCAAAATGGTCGGCTTCGCCTGCTTCACAACATCCAGCAAGTCAGTACCGGACCAGTTGGCTACTGTGTCGGCAGATTGCGCCAATCGAGCCTGAAAATCATACAAATCAGACATATCACTGGTTAGCAGGCCGAAACGGTCCACCATAAAGACGCGCTTGCGTGCTTCGGCTTCCGACAGGCCTTCATCCTGCATCGCCACGATAATTTGCTCGGCAATACCGCAGCCCGCAGAACCGGCACCTACAAAAGCGACGCGCTGTTCGCTGACCGGTTCACTTTTGGCTTTACAGGCCGCCAGCAAGGTGGCTACGCAAACCGAAGCCGTGCCCTGAATATCATCATTAAAGCAACACAACTCATCACGGTAGCGATCCAGCAACGGCATGGCGTTGGTCTGGGCAAAATCTTCGAACTGCAGCAGGGCCTCTGGCCAGCGGCGTTTTACCGCCTGAATGAACTGCTCGATAAAGGCATCGTACTCGTTCTGACTGATGCGATTATGGCGCCAGCCCATGTACATCGGGTCGTTCAGCAGAGTCTGATTGTTGGTGCCCACGTCCAGCATTATGGGCAGGGTATTGGCCGGGCTGATGCCGCCGCAGGCGGTGTACAGTGACAGCTTGCCAATAGGAATACCCATACCGCCAATACCCTGGTCGCCCAGGCCCAGAATGCGCTCGCCGTCGGTCACGACGATGACTTTCACATTGTCTTTGGTCGCACTGCGCAGCATATCGTCCATGTGATCGCGATCCGGGTAGCTGATAAACAGACCCCGGTGGTTGCGATAAATATTGGAAAACTCCTGGCACGCCTCGCCGACCGTGGGGGTGTAAATAATCGGCAGCATTTCCTCGAGGTGATCCTCAAGCAAACGGAAGAAAAGGGTTTCGTTATCGTCCTGAATCGAGCGCAGAGTAATGTGTCGGTCGAGATCACTCTGGCACAACTGGTATTGGCGGTAAGCCCGCTCGGCCTGCTCTTCAATGGTTTCCACATTTTGTGGTAGCAACCCGATCAGGTTAAACGAAACCCGCTCATCCTGTGTGAAGGCGCTGCCTTTGTTCAACAACGGCAATTCCAGCAGGGTTGGTCCGGCGTAGGGAATGTAGAGCGGGCGTTTGTCAGTATTACTCATAGTGGGCTGATCTATTCCATGTCATTAATCGGATTAAACGGTCATTAGATGAGGTATTTTAGCATCAATGGAGCGCTGTGTTCCCGTCGTCTCAGCTTGCATTGAAAGCACCAGCCACCGGAACCCAGCGTTCCAGTGGGCGAACCGACTATAAGGGGCCGATCAGGGAACTCGGTTGGCATCGAGCGCGGCCTCGATCACATCGGCCCCAATCAGGGGTTCGTACTCCTGCCACAGCGGTTTCATCGCGTTTTGCCATTGGGCCAACTGTTCAGTGGTCGGCTCATGCAGGGTAACACCCGACATCGCCGCAATGGAGGTACGGTCGTTCTGGTTTTTGGCCAGCGCCACGGCATTGCCATATTTCACCGACATTTCCATGGCGAATTCAAATTCTCGCAACTGGTCTGCCGTTAAGCTGTTCCAGAACTCGGCATTGGTGATTACCATGTAATCCAGCACCCCATGATTCGATTGCATCATAAAGGGTTGGTGCTCGTAGAAGGCCTGGGAATATATGTTCGACCAGGTATTCTCCTGCCCCTGAATTTCGTTGTCGGCCAATGCCTGATAAACCTGACCGAAGGCCATGGGTACAGCTTCGGCATCCAGCAATTCAAACTGCTTTTGCAATACCTCTGATGTCATGGTCCGAAACCGCAGCCCCGCCAGGTCATCCGGCCGGGCGAAGTCCCGGTTAGCGGTCAATTGCTTGAGCCCGTTGTGCAGGTAGCCCAATCCCAGAATGCCGTCCGGCTGCATATGAGTCAGCAGCGCCTGGCCAGTCGGGCTGTTCTGAAAGCGCTCAACCGCGTCCATATTGGCAAACAGAAACGGCAGATCATACACCATTAACTGGCCGGTATAGGCTTCGAACTTCGACAGTGACGGTGCCGCAAAATGAATGCGGCCCTCCGCAATGGCGGTTACCGCCTCATCGTCATCCATCAACTCGGTATTCGGATAAATCTCAACCTGAAACTGATCCCCCAGCCGACGCTCGATCATCGATTTGAACATCAGCGCCATCTTTCCCTTGGGCGTGTTTTCACTGACGACGTGCGAGAAAATCAGGGTTTGGGGTTCAGCGGTTGCGAACCCGGCGAGCAGCGCGCAGGGTAACGCGAGCCGCAGCCAACGGAGAGTGAGCAGCATCATGAGCTTTTCCTGTGATTCAGATTATTATAATTGTGGGTCGCAACTGCGCCGACGCTGTTGAGCTGCAAGAATAGCGCCAGTGGCGCTGACCGCTTGTGGTGCCATGGCAAGCTTCAGGAGGGGTGGCAATCCACCCAAAACAGGGCCTGGAGTGGCGAGATCCCATCCATACCGTCAGACAGGCGAGGAACTCGTCAAGATGGTGGGTGCTGCTTCTTGCGTTTGCCTCTAACATCGAAGACCACACCCACGATTGATCACCCCTGGAGGTGCTCCGGGCACTCCATTCGATCCGACAAGAAATCAATGAAAGTCCTCACTTTAGCAGACAGATAACGGCGGCTGGTATAGACCGCGTACAACTGGGTGTTGAGCGGCGTGTAGTCCGTCAATATCTGTTTCAAATGGCCCTGTTTGATCTCTCGTTCCACCATGCCACCGGGCAATATACCGATGCCCATATCATTAACCGCGGCCGACAACAACAAGGATTCATTGTTTGATTGCAGTGCCGAACTGAAGCGAAGTTTCACCTCGCCTTCCGGTCCGGTCAGTGTAAAGCTGTCCCCACGGAGCAGCGAATAGCCCAATATACTATGCCGCTCCAGATCGCTGCCCAGCACAGGCGTACCGTGCCGTGCCAGATAATCGGGCGAGGCCACAATGTAAAACGGGATGGTCATCAGCGGGCGGGCGATCAGGTTGGGGTGTAAGGTACGACTGGCCCGCAGGGCGAGATCAAAGCCCTCTTCGACAATGTCGACGAAGCGACCGCTGATGTCGATGTCGAAACTGACCTCAGGATACTGCTCACGAAACTCACGCAGTAGCCGGGTGAAATAATCGGTTGCCAGCCACATGGGGGCGGTGAATCGAATGGTACCTCGGGGCGTTACCGTGGCCCGGCTAACCGTCGACTCCACTTCTTCAAGCTCCTCCAGCATAGCCCGGCAGCGCTCCAGGTAAACCCGGCCAGACTCCGTTACGCTCAAGTGGCGGCTATTTCGGTTCAACAACCGGGCGCCCAATCGACTTTCCAGATGCATAACGTGCTTACTGACCATCGCCTTCGACAAACCCAGGTGCTCGGCCGCCTGCACAAAACTGGCGTGATCGACAACGGCCACCAGCACTTTCATGCTGAGCAAAGTATCCATGATCAATGGTTTCCTTTTAAGAAACGTTACGTCAATAATACCGACATTGATTTCCTCTGGGTAGTCTTCATACTGTAGGAGTCATACAAAATTCGGTTGGCCATCCGGCCACCCCAGAGGAGCTTATTATGAATAAGATAGCCGTCGTAACAGGCACTACCCGCCCGGGCCGTAATAACATTGCCGTGGCCAAATGGGTTCTTGAAAACGCACAAAAGCGCAGCGACGCCCAATTCGAGCTGGTTGATATTGCCGACTTCAACTTGCCAGTACTGGACGAAGCCATGCCCGCCGGCTTCCAGCAATACGCCAACGAGCATACAAAAAAGTGGTCGCAAACCATCGCCCAATACGATGGTTTCATTTTTGTAACGCCGGAATACAACCACAGCATCTCTGGTTCGCTGAAGAACGCATTGGATTACATCAGCGTTGAGTGGAACAACAAAGCAGCCGGTTTTGTCGGTTACGGTTCCGCCGGTGGTGTCCGTGCCGTTGAGCACTTGCGTCAAATCGCTTCAGAACTGCAACTGGCGCACGTGCGCAACCAAGTGCAACTGTCGTTGTTTACCGATTTCGAAAACTTCAGCGAATTCAAGCCAGCTGATATGCACCTCGAATCCCTGAGTGCCATGCTCGACCAGTTGGTCCCCTGGACCGCCGCGATGAAATCCCTGCGCTAAGCGCAAACCGATTCATCATCAAAAAGACGGGCATTGCCCGTCTTTTTTTTGCGTGACACTATCTCAACGCCATACGCATGACATGCTGGGGGCCGGCGGCCCCACCCTCATAAAGCGCTCCGGTATCGGTGAAACCCGCCGTTTCGTAGCAGTGATAGGCACCCCGATTCCGGCAATTAACCGTCAGCCAGACTGATACGCGTTGCGAATATGCGCCCTGAAGAAAAGGAAGTAATGCCCGGGCAGCGGCCTTACCCAGCCCTTGCCCCTGACGCCGGCTATCGATCAGGAACGTGCGGATACCCAAAGCCCCCTCTGAGCAAAACTCAAATTCGGCGGCGAAATCGGTATCAACAATAAAGAAACCGACCAACGAATCATCAAGCCAGATGCCATGGGGGTGTCGTGAATCACCCAGGCAATCAAGCGCCTCAGCAATCGTTCCGGTAAATTCCAGTTGTTCCGGTGCCACCGCAAGCTCTGTCGCGAGACTAAACTCATCATCACCCAATCGCTGCAATGCCAGCGCCATCAGGTCGCGAACAGGCTGCTGCGGTCGGCGAAACCCTTCATTTCAATGGCATTGCCACTGGGGTCGCGGAAAAACAAGGTACCCTGCTCGCCCGGCTGCCCTTTAAAACGAATGTAGGGTTCGATCACGAACGCCAGCTTCATTGCCGTCAACCGATCGGCCATGGCTTGCCATTCTTCCATCGACAACACCACACCAAAGTGCGGCACCGGCACCTCGTGTCCATCGACGGCATTGGAAATGGGCTGCGCGGCTTCAGCCTTATCGGACAGGTGCGCAACGATCTGATGCCCAAAGAAGTCGAAATCGATCCAGTGATCGGAACTGCGCCCTTCGGCACACCCCAGAACCTCACCATAAAATTGGCGGGCCGCCGCCAGATCATGAACTGGAAACGCCAGATGAAACGGAGATAACGCCGGGGATTGGATAGACATGGGAAAACCTCGCTTACGCAGTTAAACAGATGCTGTTGGAACCTGAGACTATCGGCTTCGCCCCGGGCAGGCAATGCCATTCACTGGCGTCGCCTTACAACCCACCGGCAAGATCAATCACACTGCCGGTACAGTACGACGACCGATCGGACACCAACCAAAGAATGGCTTCGGCAACTTCCCTGGGCTCACCGCCCCGCTGCATCGGAATGCGTTCGCTTAAACGCGCCACCCGGCCCGGTTCGCCGCCATCAGCGTGAATGTCGGTATGAATCAGCCCGGGCCTGACCGCGTTCACTCGTATACCCTCGGCAGCCACCTCCAGTGACAACCCCCTGGTCATAGAATCGAGTGCGCCTTTTGATGCCGCATAGTCGACATACTCATTCGGCGAGCCGGTACGGGCCGCCGCCGAGGAAACATTGACGATGGACCCACCGGCCCCGCCATGGCGATGCGACATGCGTTTAACGGCTTCACGGCAACACAGAAAAGGCCCGGTCACGTTGGTCGCCAAAACCTGATTGATGCGCTCTGCGGTCATCTCCTCCAGGCGCATCTGGGTCTTCAGTATGCCGGCATTGTTCACCAGCACCCGCAGTGTTCCCGACAATCGATCAATGGCCTCGAACAATCGCACCACCTCCGTTTCCCGGGATACATCGGCCTGGATAACCTGACAACGCCCACCCGCTTCGCCAATGCTGAGTGCTACGGCCCGGGCAGACTCCACATCGGACCGATAATTAATGCACACGAAGTACCCTTCTTTTGCCAACAACCGGGCAGTCGCCGCCCCGATGCCCCGGCCAGCGCCGGTTACCAGTGCAATGGAATTCGTTGTTGTCATAACGCGGCTACTCATTCAGATCCAGGAATTACAATAACGGCAATACCTGCCATATCGCATCAATATTAGCCGCACCCAGGCGCTGGCACCGGTCCGGCGACCAGCCGGTAGACGGCATGGGTGTGGCGGTGGTGTCCTTGAACGGCATTTCCAGCGTCATCGCCAGGCAGTTGTGATGTTCTGCTACATAAGCCGTACACAGGGTTAGGTTCGCCTTGCCGGGCTCAGCCATCGGGTAGCCGACATCGGTCTGGAAGTCCGGACAGGCGGTTTGCAACACCGACTTGAAGGTGCTGAGCTGCAAGGCCATGTGTTTGTTCCAGGCAGGAATGCCTTCGGCTCCGGCAATAAAGTTGTAAGGCAATTCTTCATCGCCGTGCACATCCAGGCAGAAATCCACCCCGGTTTTAGCCATGGCTTCGCGCACGAAGTAGACTTCCGGTGAAAATTTTTCACTCGGCTCCAGCCATTCACGGTTCAGGTTACGACCATGGGCGTTGCAGCGCAGATGCCCGCGCACACTACCATCGGGGTTCATATTGGGCACTACGTGGAAGACACAATGTTCCAGCAGTTGGCGGCTCAGGCTGTCCTGCTCGTCGAGCAGGCGCTCCAGAAAGCCCTCCATCCACCATTCTGCCATGGTCTCACCCGGGTGCTGACGGCCAATGATCCAGCAGACTTTTTTATCGGATGCAGGCTCACCGATGGTCAGCTGCGTCAGCGGGTGGCCATCCGGTGTAATGCACAGAGTGTCGGCCTGAACCAGAGGCGACGCCAGTGTTGCAGCGATCAACTGCTGGTGCCGTTCGAAGCTATAGGGCGCAAAATAGGCGTAATAAATACTGTCGGTCTCGGGGCTGTGTTCGATGGTCAGCGTTTGGCCGTCATACCGAGTCGGCACCCGAAACCAGAACTCACGGTCGTAGGACGCTACGGCCTGATAGTCGTGGAAGGCTCTCGGGAAAGACACCTGGCCCGCATTGGTGATGTCGAACCGGCACGGCTGATCGCGCGCATCCAGTACCTGAAAATAAAACCACTGTTTGTGCTCATCGCCAACATCGGAGCGAATTTGCAACTCGACAGCACCGGGATCGGATGCATCCAGGCAAATAATGTTACCGCCATCAAAGCGCTGATTAATGTGCATGCTGTTCGCTCCCGTCTAAAACATCGTTATTGAAATGGCTATTGATGCTACCTCACCAATGCCGCCAGTAAAAAGGCAATCGTGAATCATTTTACTCAAAGTTGGTAAATCATCCCCCGAACCCAGGAATCTGTCGGACTCCTAGACCTCACCACCGGCCAACAACCGCCGCAGGAACTGGACAGCTCAACAACCGTCATCAACACCGTCGGTTCGAATCCTGCAGCCATTGGCTATGCCGACTCCGAGGCCCTGAACGACAGCGTTAAAGTCGTTATGCGCATACGCCTATTAAACCGCTCCGGGGGAACACTGTCTCAGAGTCCTGCTCCCCCTCTTCAAACTCCGTAACGCCTGGTCAACGCTTTGAAACGGTGCTTTTGCACCTGGAAATCTTCCACAACTGACGACAAAACAGTAGGGTATCCGCAAAACAACGGAGCCCGCCTAATGTCGTTAGATCGTAGCCACTGCCTTTCTCTGGATACTCAAGACCCCCTCGCCCCTCTGCGCAACCAGTTCGACATTCCCCACGACGTTCTGTATCTCGACGGCAACTCACTCGGCGCCCGGCCGAAGGCCGCCTCAGAGCGCGCGCGACAGGTAATCGAACAGGAATGGGGCCAGGGCCTTATTCGCAGCTGGAATCAGGCGGGTTGGATAGATTTGCCGCGTCAGGTCGGTGGCCAGATCGCAGCGCTGATCGGTGCCAAACCGGAAGAAGTCGTGGTGACCGACTCGACCTCGGTTAACCTGTTCAAGGTCGCCGCAGCCGCCTTGAAACAACAGCTGAGCAAAGACCCGTCACGGCGCGTCATCCTCTCGGAGCCGGGTAACTTCCCAACCGACCTGTACATGCTGCAGGGCCTCAGTCAGTTCATGAACGGCGGGCCAGTGCTGGAAACCCAGCCAGCCGAGGCTCTTATTGATCGCATCGGTCAGGATGTCGCGGTGGTCGTGCTAACCCACGTTCATTACAAAACCGGCAAACTTCATGACATGGCGGCCATTACGCAACGTGCCCATGAACAGGGTGCACTGGTGGTATGGGACTTGAGCCACAGTGGCGGCGCCGTCGAAGTGGATCTCAATGGTGTTAACGCCGATTTCGCCATCGGTTGCGGCTACAAATACCTTAACGGTGGACCGGGTGCACCGGGTTACATCTTCGTTGCGGAACGCCACCTGGCGTCATTCGAACAGCCACTCAGTGGCTGGTTTGGCCATGAAGCCCCGTTTGCGATGCGCGACGACTTTGCACCGGCTGGCGACATCCGTCGCGCCCTAACCGGAACGCCTTCTGTTGTTGCTACCCAGTTGCTCAGCGTCGGCCTGGATACTTTCACCGATACCACCATGGCTGAATTACGTGCCAAATCCGTCGCATTGACCCAGCTGTTTATCGAGCTGGTCGAAACCCGCCTGCCAAACGCCGGTTTTAAACTGGTATCGCCTCGCAATGCCGACGAGCGTGGCAGCCAGGTCGCTTTGGCGCACCCGGAAGGGTACGCCATCATGCAGGCGCTGATTGACCGGGGTGTCATTGGTGATTTTCGGGCACCGGATATTCTGCGCTTTGGTTTTGCGCCGCTGTATGTACGCTTTGTCGACGTATGGGACAGTGTTGAATGCCTGAAAGACATTATTGATAGCCGTTCCTGGGATCAGCCCAACTATCATGAGCGTCACGCAGTAACCTGATTCATTAAAAAAAAGGGGCTGATTATCAGCCCCTGAATCCCAGCAAAGCCTCCTTACCCGTAGCGCATTTCAGGCAACCACAACACCAGCGGCTCCCAGAAAAAGACCAGCGTTACCGCCAGTACTTGCAGTGCAATAAAGGGCATCACACCTTTGTAAATATCGGTCGTTTTAATCTCCGGCGGTGCCACGCCTTTCAGGTAAAACAGTGAGAACCCAACCGGCGGCGTTAAAAATGACGTCTGCAAGGTTAGCGCAAACAACACCACAAACCAGGTCAGATCGAACCCAAGCTGCACCACCACCGGCCCGACCAGCGGCAGCAAGATCAGACTGATTTCCAGCCAGTCCAGAAAAAACCCGGCTACAAAGGCAATAAACAATATCACCAGAATAATGCCGCCTGGCGACAACGGGATACCAGTCAACAAACCCGCTATGAATTCGTCGCCCCCCAGAGAACGAAGTACGACTGCAAACGCCGTTGCACCCAGAAAGATCCCGAACACGAAGGCCGTCGTGATGGTTGTCTTGCGGGACACATCGCGCAGCACTTCCCAGTTCAACCGGCCGTTCATGGCTGCCAGAATCGTTGCGCCCAGCGCACCCACACCAGACGCTTCGGTAGGCGTCGCGATCCCAAAGAAAATGGACCCGAGTACCGCAAGAATCAGCGACAAGGGAGGAAGAACCGAACGCAAGGTTTCTATGACAACGTCGCGCGTAATCGGTGGCAAATCAGCTTTTGGAGGTGCCAGAGAAGGTTTCAACCAGGCAGCGATTACCACGAACGCAATATAGAGAAAACCCAGCATCACACCGGGTATCAATGCACCCATAAACAGATCACCCACCGACAACGACAACTGATCGGCCATGATGATCAGCATAATGCTCGGAGGAATCATAATGCCCAGCGTGCCCGAAGACGCAACGATGCCACTGGCGAAGGCTGGTGAATATTTTTGGTCCAGCATTACCGGCAAAGACAACATGGCCAGCAATACCACAGAAGCACCCACAATACCGGTTGAGGCCGCCAGCAGAATCCCGATTAGAATAACAGCGACCCCGAGGCCACCATTGAAACGCCCGAACAGATTGACAAAGTTGACCATTAACCGCTCGGCAACACCGGAGCGTTCGAGCATCAGCCCCATAAAAATAAACATGGGTAAGGCGACCATAATCCATTTGGTCATCTGGTCATAAATTCGCTGAACGACGATGCCGAATATATTCCAATCGGTTAAAAAATAGGTATCAGCGTCCAGATAATTATAGGCCAGAACCGCACCAATACTAAAAAAGACGGATACGCCCGCCAGGACCCAGGCCACCGGAAATCCGGTGAAAATAAGCAGAATAAAACTGCCCAGCATGGCCATGACGATGAGTTCGTAGGTTTCAAACACAACAAGTCTCCACGGCAAGTTCGACCGTTACAACACAACAACAGATAACATTGGATCAGCGATCAGCCGCGACCCGTGCCCGGGGGAAACCGGTAATAAATGACAACGCCCGCACAAACCGACTCAGCGCCGCCAACAACAACAATCCAAACCCAATCAGAATGACCGACTTTATCAACCAGCGCATCGGCAGACCGCCCGGAGATCCGGACACCTCACCCATCAGGTAAGCGCGTTCGACAAAGGGGTAGGCGTAGTAGAGTACAAACAAACAAAACGGCATCAAAAACAGGCCGAGCCCAAGTAGCTCGATCATTGCTCGTTTGCGATGTGACAGTTTTTCAGCCAGTACATCCACCCGAACATGTCCGTCGTGCAATACGCAGTAAGACAAACCGATCATGAAACCGATTGAATAGATGTGCCACTGCAACTCCTCCAGTGCAACGTAGGAGTTACTGAAGAAATAGCGCAGGATGACGTTCAACACCACCAGCACCATTAACAGTATCCAGCTCCACGAAAAAAAGCGTCCGACGACTTCAAGAAAGGCCTCGAGCCGGTCGGACAGCCAGGTATTCGGATAAGGAACGGCGGTGGGGCCATGCCCCACCGCTTGCTCCACCTGTTCAAGATCGAGCTTTATGTCAGACATGGATCAGTCCTGTGCATGCCAGTCACGTGACAGGTAACCATACTTCTTCCAGGTAGCATGTTCCGCCTGGAATGTTTTCATGGAGCTGTAGATCCGGCCAAACATGTCGTCTTGCTCGGAATACTTGGCCATGACTGACGCGGTAGCGTCTTCAAAGGCACCCAGCATGTCGGCATCGTACTGACGCAGGTTCACGCCTTCTTCGGCGAACTCATTCAGCACAGCGCCCTGCAGTGCTTCGGCTTTCGCCAGAGCAACGGCATTACCAGCCATGCACGAAGATTCGATCAGGCTTTGCGTCTGGCCGTTCAACTTGTTCCACTCATCCAGATTGATGTACAGGAACTGGTTAGTTGAAGGCTGGTGCCAACCTGGCAGGTAGTAGTACTTGGCAACCTGTGAAAAGCCCAACTGCTTGTCAACGGTTGGCAGCGAGAATTCAGTCGCGTCCAGTACGCCGGTTTCCAGAGCCTGATACAGCTCACCACCGGGCAGTACGTTAATCGACATGCCGAACTCGCCCATGATTTCGCCACCGAGGCCCGCAGCACGGAATTTCAGACCACGCAAATCGTCAACCGAGTTCATTTCTTCGGTAAACCAGCCCGCTGATTCAGGGCTAATGGTGCCACACAGAATCGGGTAAACGTTGTACGGCTCAAACATTTCTTTCAGCAGGTCGTCACCACCGTGGTGATACATCCAGGCCAGAAATTCCTGGGATTCAAGTCCGAAAGGCGTCGCGCCATAAAGCGCCGAGCCGGGTACCTGACCCCACTCATATCCCATCCAGGAATAACCGGCTGAAATGTTACCGGCACTGACGTTATCAAATACTGACAAGGCCGGAATCAGCGCACCGGGCTCTACCGTCTGCAGTGTTACCCGACCATCACTGATGGTGGAAACCATGTCGGCAACAACCGGCATGGTGTCGCCCAATGCAGTCAGTGACGATGAAAACGCCATCGGAACCTGCCAGCGAACCCGGTTAAATTCAGCCTGAGCGGCAAAGGGCGCAGCGGCCAGGGTGGTGGCCAGTACGGCCAGGGGCAATGCTTTTTTCATGATCATTGTCTCTCTGTTTTTGTAGTTGTGGAGTGAGTCTTAATGCTTTCTACCAAATCTACTGGTCTGGCTCTGAGCCTCCTGATGTCGGCAAAACCGACATCCAAAAAGAGGCTTGGCTTGACCCGTGGGTGTAAGCCAGTGACTGCATGCTAGGCCGAGCCTTCGGGCGTGGCTTTCGTTCGTTAGTAGGAGAGTCCTACAGGCCGCCTAAATTCGGGCGCTGGCGGGCCTCCTGCTTTGGTAGGAGAGGCTACAGAGGTGGCGAGCAGCGGTCACCGGGTAAGCCTGTAGATCCATCCATGGAGCCTAGACCGCAGCATCCATGCTGCGGACTCCCCCACAGAGGCTTACCCGGTGACCGCAGCGAGCGTATGCATTCCAGCCAACTCCAAACTCCAGTTCAAAAAACAGGTAATACAAAGAAACACAGCGAATCAGGAGCGCGGCGCTTGAAGCCAGATTGGAAGGCGCTACAATACCGCTCCTTTTTTGACCAGCACCGAGGTTTTCATGACCACCCATATCGTCAACCCCCGCGAAGGCAAGCCTGTTTCAGAGCAGGGGCGTGTTGGTTTTGTCAGCCTGGGCTGCCCGAAAAACACCGTCGACTCCGAACGCATCCTGACTCAGCTGCGCGCTGAAGGGTACGATGTGGTGCCGTCTTACCACGATGCGGATGTGGTGATCGTTAACACCTGCGGCTTTATTGATTCGGCGGTTAAGGAATCACTCGATACCATCGGCGAAGCGTTGCGCGAGAACGGCAAGGTGCTGGTCACCGGTTGCCTGGGCGCCAAGGAAAACGACATCCGGGAAGTCCATCCGAATGTGCTGGCCGTTACCGGGCCCCATGCCTACGAGGAAGTGGTGCGCCAGGTTCATGATGTGGTGCCGCCGCGTCACGACCCTTTCATATCGCTTGTGCCGGATACAGGCGTCAAATTGACACCGAAGCATTACGCCTATTTGAAAATTTCCGAAGGCTGCAACCACCGCTGCACCTTCTGCATTATTCCGTCGTTCCGGGGCGATCTGGTCAGTCGCCCTGTCGGACAGGTGTTGAGCGAGGCGGAACGTCTGGTGAAAAACGGCACCAAAGAGCTGCTGGTAATCTCACAGGACACCAGCGCCTACGGTGTCGACATGAAATACCGTACCGATTTCTGGAACGGCAAGCCGGTGAAAACCCGGATGAAGGAACTCTGCGAAGAGCTGGGTCAACTGGATGCCTGGGTGCGGTTGCACTACGTCTACCCCTACCCGCACGTCGACGACATCATCCCGCTGATGGCCGAAAACCGTATTCTGCCGTATCTGGACATTCCCTTTCAGCACGCCAGCCCCTCCGTGTTGAAAGCAATGAAACGCCCGGCGCACGCCGAGAAGGTGCTGAATCGCATCCACAAATGGCGTGAAATCTGCCCGGATATAACCCTGCGTTCGACTTTTATTGTCGGCTTCCCGGGTGAAACCGAGGCCGACTTCCAGATGCTGCTCGATTTTCTGGAAGAAGCACAGCTAGACCGTGTCGGCGCTTTCCAGTACTCAAACGTCGACGGGGCCGCTTCAGCCGCCCTGCCCAATCATGTTGACGAAGCGGTTAAACAAGAGCGCTACGACCGTTTTATGGAAGTGCAGCAGCGCATCAGCACGGCCCGCTTGCAGGCCAAGGTCGGAACCGACATCGAAGTCATCGTCGATGAAGTGGTGGCCGAAGGCGCCGTTGCCCGTTCAAAAGCCGATGCACCGGATATCGATGGCCAGGTCTTTCTCGATAACCAGACCCAACTCAAACCCGGCGACCGCCTCTGGGTCCATGTCGAAGATGCCGATGAATATGACCTTTGGGCTCACCCGATTACGCGGTAAAACCCTGTGCTGGAAATTCAAGTTTCGTAGTTCGGTTCAACTCAGAGGCGTTGGTCCGCACCGGATACCGGGTACTCCACCTTTAATCTCCGCCTCAACCACTCTATACAAGCCCTTACCTTGGGCGACAAATGCCGGTTGGGCGGGTATAGCGCCCATACACCCTCTTCCGCCGGTGCAAAGGCATCCAGCACCGTCACCAGCCGCCCAGCCTGAATGTCCTCTTTAACGTAGTAGTCCGGCAATTGAACAATGCCTAGTCCATTCAGGGCCGCATCCCGCAACGCCGGCCCGCTATTGCATCGAAGCCGGCCAGTGACCCGGATATCCCGCCGCTCACCCTGGTCGGTAAAGCGCCAGTGGTCCAGTGTGCCCAGCAGGCAGGAATGGTTTTTCAGTTCGGCCAGGGTGTGTGGCTGCCCGAACCGGGCGAGATAGTCAGGTGATGCGCAGACAAACTGGGCTCTATGCGCCAGTGGCCGGGCCACCAGGCGTTCGTCTTCCAGCACACCGACCCGAATCGCCATGTCGATGCCGGATTCGATCAGGTCGAGGCGTTGGTTGGTCAGTTGCAAGTCTATTTCGAGCCGCGGGTGGTGCATTGTAAACTCGGCGATCAATGGGGCGATGTAGCGCTCGCCATAAGACAGCGGCGCGGTGATCCGCAACCGCCCGGTCGGTTCAGACAGGCGCTCGCCGATGGCCTGTTCGGCCTCGACCAGGCCATCGAGCAAAGCGCGACAGTGGTTATAGTAGATCCGGCCATCGTCGGTCAGAGTGACCGAGCGCGTTGTGCGCTGAAACAACTGAACATCCAGCCGGTCTTCTAACCGGCTGATCTGACGGCTGATATTCGCGACTGAACTGCCCAGCCGTTCAGCAGCCCTGGTAAAACTGCGCGTCTCGGCGACCGCCACACACTCTTCAATGCCATCCCAACGCGCCATCGGCTTCTCTCACTCTATTATTGCCAATCGGTAAAAATGATTTACCCAACAGCCTCATTATTAACCTGGCGAACCCTAATACAATCGTCTTTACTGTTCCAACTTATCTGACCAACGAGGTTCGACCATGATCAAATCCAAAGCCGCCATAGCCTGGGGCCCCGGCCAGCCGCTGAGCATTGAAGAAATTGACGTCATGCCACCCAAGGCGGGTGAGGTACTGGTGCGCATCGTCGCGACCGGCGTTTGCCATACCGATGCTTTCACCCTCTCGGGCGACGACCCCGAAGGTAACTTCCCGGCCATTCTCGGCCACGAAGGCGGTGGCATCGTTGAGCAAGTGGGTGAAGGCGTGACCAGCGTAAAAGTCGGCGATCACGTTATTCCGCTCTACACCCCCGAATGTGGGGAGTGCAAATTCTGTTTGTCCGGCAAGACCAACCTGTGCCAGAAAATTCGCGCGACCCAGGGCAAAGGCCTGATGCCGGACGGTACCAGCCGTTTCTACAAAGACGGCAAGCCGATTTTCCATTACATGGGTTGCTCTACCTTCTCCGAATACACCGTGCTGCCGGAAATCTCATTGGCCAAGGTGAATCCGGAAGCTTCGCTGGAAGAAGTTTGCTTGCTCGGCTGTGGTGTGACCACTGGCATTGGCGCGGTGATGAATACGGCCAAGGTTGAAGAAGGCGCGACGGTGGCCATTTTCGGCATCGGCGGCATTGGCCTGTCGGCGGTAATCGGCGCGGTGATGGCGAAGGCCAGCCGCATCATTGCTATTGACATCAACACCAGCAAATTCGATCTGGCTCGCAAACTGGGCGCAACCGATTGCATTAACCCCAAAGACTACGACAAACCCATCCAGGAAGTCATCGTCGAGCTGACCGATGGCGGCGTTGATTACTCATTTGAATGCATCGGCAATGTAGACGTAATGCGCTCGGCGCTGGAATGTTGCCACAAGGGCTGGGGTGAATCGGTCATCATCGGTGTTGCTGGCGCTGGCCAGGAAATCAGCACCCGTCCGTTCCAACTGGTCACCGGCCGGGTCTGGCGCGGTAGCGCCTTTGGTGGCGTTAAAGGGCGCACTGAATTGCCCGGCTATGTTGAGCAGTATCTGGCGGGTGAGATTCCGTTGAAAGAGTTCATCACCCATACGATGTCGCTCGATCAAATCAACGATGCTTTTGATCTGATGCATGAAGGCAAGAGCATCCGCAGCGTTGTGCATTACTAGAACACCGGCGGAGCGGATGCTCCCGATATAAGGCATCCGCTCTTAAGATCCCCAGTTTCGGAGTACGCAATAGGCTAGCGACGGGTGGCAGGGCTGCTTTTGCGGGGGTATCTGAGGCATGGACTAAAACGCTGGGAGCGTTTTAGCATGAGCTCAGCGAGCCCGGAGGGTGAATCCCAGGGATGGGATTCATATCCCGAAGTTAAGCCTACATGGATGTATTTACGGCGCCCCCGCAAGAGCAGCCTTGCTATCCGTCGCGAGTTCTGGCAACTCAGTCAATTGGTTCTCCGAAACTCAAGCTAAGACTTGAGGACTGTATGAGTTTGAATCATCTGAACAGCAACAAGTGTTTCAACGGCTGGCAAAAGCAGTACGAACACGCCTCGGCCACGCTGAACTGTACCATGCGTTTCAGTGTTTTCCTGCCGCCCGGTGCCGATGCCCAGCATCCGGTGCCGGTGCTGTACTGGCTTTCCGGCCTGACCTGCACCGACGAGAATTTTGTGCATAAAGCGGGTGCGCAACGTATGGCTGCTGAACTGGGCATTGCCATTGTCGCACCCGACACCAGCCCGCGCGGTGAAGGCGTCGCTGACGACCCGGATGGCGCCTACGATTTGGGTCTGGGTGCCGGGTTTTACGTCAATGCCACTGAAGCACCCTGGAATCGCCACTACCGGATGTACGACTATATCGTGTCGGAACTGCCCAGCCTGATCGAGGCGCATTTTCCAGTGACCGATCGTCGTGCCATCAGCGGCCATTCCATGGGCGGCCACGGCGCATTGGTGATTGGCCTGAGAAACCCCGAGCGCTACGCATCGGTCTCGGCGTTTGCACCTATCTGCAACCCGACAGCCGTACCCTGGGGTCATAAGGCGTTTCAAGCTTATTTGGGCAGCGATCAGTCACGCTGGCGCGACTACGATGCCAGTCTGTTACTGGCAGGCAGTGAGGCAACGTTCCCGATTCTGGTAGATCAGGGCGACGCGGATAATTTTCTGGAGGAGCAATTGCACCCTAAGGCGCTGAGCGAAGCGGCTCAGCAAAGTACTCACCCCTTCGAAAGCCGCACTCAGCCCGGTTATGATCACAGCTACTATTTCATTGCCAGCTTCATTGACGATCATCTGCACTTCCACGCTGAAGCGTTACAGAACTGACACTCACTGCGATGCAGATGCAGGCGCCAGCCAGGGCAGCTCCGGATGTCCTGGCTGGCAGTTTCATGATAGCGACCAAAGGTCTCGACAACCCAAGCGCCACCAGTCTGCTGAGCGCACCATTCTGAGTCATACTGTATTTGCAGGGTAATTTGGTGCACCAAACCCGCACAGTTAGTTACCACAGGAGCCCGGTTCGATGTTTAATCCGTACACACTCGCGGTGCATGGCACAGTAACTGCCAGTATCTGCCTGATCATCGCTACCGGTGCCCAGGCGGATTCATTCACGCCGATACCCGCCCTGGCCTTGCCGAACCAACCGGCACTGCTGACGCTCAACAACGCTCCGGTCGACCCACCCCGGGGCCCCTTGTTTATCAATATATGGGCCACCTGGTGTAAACCCTGTATCGACGAACTGCCAGCGCTGAATGCTCTTAAAGCTCGCTACCCGGATGCCGGAGTTCAATGGGTCGCGTTAAATTACGGAGACAGCCTGTCACAGGTCAGGCAATTCATGGCGACCACGGCCATCGAACTGCCCGTGCTGCTGGACGTCACCACCCTATTTACCCAACAGTTGCCAGTGAAAGGGTTACCCGCGACCTTTCTGGTAAACCGCGACGGACAAGTACGCTATCAACTCGATGGGTATGCCGACTGGACTAACCCGGCGCTGGTTCGACAGTGGGAATCGCTGATACCCGAACTCCTCAGCCCTCAATGAGAATCAGCCGTGCTTTTTTATACTGATTTAAAGTTAAAAAATATCTGTTAATAGCCATTAATCATGTGAAGTTGAAGTTTGTACGTTGATTATCCTGACTAAACTGTATTAACCATCTGATATTTCGACCCTTTTTAAAAAACCTTCCGCTTTTTTGCACATCGGTAATACGACTGGAACTCTGTTTTAAAAGAGTAACCATCTTGTTTAACCGGTTGAAAAAGCTCAGGCTTGAATTAACGTTAAGCCAAACAATAAAAAACCAAGCTACAGGTAAAAAGCTCTGTCATTCATCCAAGGGCAATTTATCGAAAATGAGGGTCTCCAATGAAGTGCTTATACTATTTATCGCCGACACTGAAAGAAAGCGCCGATATTGCCGAAGATTTGCACGAAGTGGGGATTTCTGACTGGTATATCCATGTCGTCAGCAAAGATGAAAGCGGGCTTACCCAAAAACACATTCAATCTGCCAATTACATAGAAACACTGGACCTGTATCACAGCTCCATTCTCGGCGGCCTGATTGGTTTCTGTGCCGGTTTGCTGCTGATCATCCTGTTTCACCTGACCGGTGTCTTCAGTGACAACCTGCCCTGGTGGGTAAACGCGATTTTTATCGCTGTTACCACCTTGTTTGGTATCTGGGAAGGCGGCCTCTGGGGTGTAGATACCGAAAATAAAAAGTTGCAGCCATTTCACAATGACATAGATGCTGGCAAATACCTCATTCTTATTTATACACGCAAAGATCAGGAGTCGGCGGTTAAAAAGGTCATGGATGAACGTCACAGTGACGCTCAGCTTGCGGCGGTCGACCGGCACTTTATCTCACCGTTCTCAAAACTGAAACGCGTGTAACAGAGATTGGTTTTTAGCTGAATCAAAGGCCGGGTCACCGGCATGAAACAGCTCGCTTGGCAGCAGCTGGTGAGAACCGGCTACGCTTCAGAATAAAAACATTCTACCCGCTGCAGCTCGCAGACATTGCTCTGCGCTGCGCTGCTGTGTTGCCGCACACTTGCCAGTGTCGTTTCTGGTTGGTTGTGATCAAGAGGGAAACTGTGTGTATATAGCCATCGTCATCGTCGGTCTGGTCGCCATTACCCTGATCCTGCATTTCGCCAGCCCCTGGTGGCTAACACCTCTGGCTTCCAACTGGTCCTCCATCGACACCACCATCGAGATCTCGTTCTGGATCACCGGTGTTGTGTTCGTCGCCGTCAACCTTTTTCTTGCCTGGTGCGTCTGGCGTTACCGCCATAACAAGGACCGTCGCTCCCACTACGAACCCGAAAACAAGAAGCTTGAAATCTGGTTAACCGCACTGACCACGCTGGGCGTAATCGCCATGCTGACACCCGGTTTGATCGTCTGGGGCCAAGTGGTACATGTGCCCGACGACGCCATGGAAGTGGAAGCCATCGGTCAGCAATGGCAATGGACCTTCCGTTTCCCCGGAGACGACGGTGTGCTCGGTGCGGCGAACGCGCGCTTTGTCAGCACCGACAATCGCTTCGGTCTGGATCCCAGTGATGTCAACGGAGCCGACGACATTCTGATTGAACACCATCGCCTGCATCTGCCCGTGGACCAACCGGTCAAACTGGTACTGCGCTCCAACGACGTACTGCACAACTTCGCCGTACCCCAGTTCCGGGTCAAGATGGATCTGGTACCCGGTACACAAACCTACCAGTGGTTTACACCCACACGCCTGGGAAGCTTCGACGTGCTGTGTGAAGAACTGTGCGGTTTGGCGCACTACACCATGAAGGGTCAGGTTCAGGTTGAGACGAATCAGGACTTTCAGAACTGGCTTGCCACCTACCCGACCTTCGCCGAGGTCCAATCGGGTAATGAAGTGGATCTTGCGGCCGGTGAAACCCAGTACCAGGCCTGCGCCGGATGCCACGGGGCTGATGGTCGGGGCAACGATGCCCTGAATACCCCCAACCTCACCCGGCTGGACCGCCGCTATATGGCGCGCCAGTTACGACACTACCGGGAAGGCATCCGCGGCACCGAACGGGAAGACACTCCGGGCCAGACGATGGTCTCTATCGCACAGAGCACCGATGTCGACAGCGAAGCCGATTTGCTGGCCTACATCGCATCGCTCGACCCGGTTGATGTCGAAGGCACTCTGCAGGGCGACACGAGCAACGGCCAACGGCTTTATGGTGCCTGCGCAGCCTGCCACGGCACGCTCGCAGAAGGCAAGGAACTGCTCAGTGCACCGGCACTGGCCGGCCAGAGTGATCTTTATCTGAAACGCCAGTTGGAGCACTTCAGCATGGGCTGGCGGGGCAAGCATCCGCAAGATCAATTTGGTACCCAGATGCGACTGATGACGAGCACCATCCACAGTCCGGAACGGTTGCGTGACTTACTGGCTTACATCGCAACGCTCTGACCAACACCAAGACGAATACATCGTACGTTTGAACAGGGATTCACCATGACACACATCGCCATTGCTGATCAGGAACCCGAGCTGCATCACCCTCGAACCTTCATCGGCAAGTACATCTGGAGTCAGGACCATAAGGTCATTGCCATTCAGTATGCCTGTACTGCGATCTTTGTCGGGCTGATCGCCTTGCTGCTCTCCGTTGTGATGCGGCTGCAACTGGGTTTTCCCGATCAGTTTGATTTTATCAATCCCAACATGTACCTGCAGTTCGTGACCATGCACGGTATGATTATGGTGATTTACCTGCTCACCGCGTTACTGCTGGGTGGTTTCGGCAACTACCTGATTCCGCTGATGGTCGGCACCCGTGACATGGTCTTTCCGTACCTGAACATGCTCAGCTATTGGTTTTATTTTTTATCAGTACTGGTGTTGCTCGCGAGCTTTTTCGTACCCGGTGGACCCACCGGGGCTGGCTGGACACTGTATCCACCGCAATCCATTCTCGAAGGTACGCCTGGCTCCGGCATGGGCATCGTACTAATGCTGGTTTCACTGGCCATCTTCATCATTGCCTTCACCATGGGCGGCCTGAATTATGTGTCGACCATTCTTCAGGCACGCACCCGCGGTATGACCCTGATGCGCATGCCGCTGACCATCTGGGGCATTTTTACCGCCACCATTCTTGGCCTGTTCGCCTTCCCCGCCCTGCTGGTCAGCGCCATTATGATGCTGTTCGACACTCTACTGGGCACCAGCTTTTTCATGCCCGCCATCGTATCACTTGGTGAGGCAACCGATTATGAAGGCGGCAGCCCGATACTGTTCCAGCACCTGTTCTGGTTTTTCGGCCATCCGGAAGTGTACATCGTTGCGCTGCCCGCCTTCGGCATGGTCAGTGATGTGCTCAGTGTGCATGCGCGCAAGAACATCTTTGGCTACCGCATGATGGTCTGGGCCATTGTATTCATTGGTGGACTGAGCTTTGTCGTCTGGGCCCACCATATGTACGTCAGCGGCATGAATCCCTACTTCGGGTTCTTCTTCGCCACCACCACGCTGATCATTGCGGTGCCGACAGCGATAAAAGTCTATAACTGGGTGCTGACACTGTGGCAGGGGAATATCCACCTGACCGTGCCCATGCTGTTCGCCATCGGCTTTATCTTTACCTTTACCCATGGCGGATTAAGCGGCCTCTTTCTGGGCAATGTGGTCATTGACCTGCCGCTATCCGATACGTTTTTTGTGGTTGCCCACTTCCACATGGTGATGGGGGTTTCACCCATCATGGTCTTGTTTGCGGCCATCTATCACTGGTTCCCGCTGGTGACTGGCAAACAGCTTAATACGCGCCTGGGCATGATTCATTTCTGGGGCACCTTCCTGGGTACTTACGCGATCTATTTGCCGATGCACTACATTGGCTTTCTCGGTGTGCCAAGACGCTACTATGCACTGGGTGATACCAGCTTCATTCCCGATTCGGCTCACGCACTCAATGCCAATATCACCATAGCCGCCATCATCGTTGCGCTGTTCCAGCTGATCTTTATTTTTAACCTGTTCTGGACGGTAAAACGGGAACCCAAGTCACGGATCAACCCCTGGGGCGCAGCATCATTGGAATGGCATACACCGGATGTGCCACCACGTCACGGCAACTGGGGCAAAGAGCTGCCGACGGTACATCGCTGGGCCTACGATTACAGTGTGCCTGGCGTTGTAGAAGACTTTATTCCACAGCATATGGCCGATTCAGAGGTGGTCTATGAACCGGGCTTCGACCGCACAAGCTCAGGAAGGGAACCGACATGAAAGGCTTTAACGCTCTGTCTGAAAAACCCTGGCTGGCCATGCCCGAAGGCAGTGTCCCGCTTGATATGTCCGGTGTGATACCGACAGCCCAGATCGCGTTACGCTTCCTGCTGATGGTGATCAGCATTGCCTTCGTGCTGATCTTCGTCACCTTTTTAACCCGCTCCCAATACCCGGATTTTCAGGCCCTGGCGGGTGAGCCCTGGCTTCCGTTTAACCAGAGCCCGAGGCTCTGGGCCACCACCGCCGTGTTGGTCGCAGCGAGTGCGGCCATGCACTGGGCCTGGCGTTCGGTAAAAGCGCATCAGCCCGATGGCGTTATGCTCGGCATCAGCGTGGGAGGCTTTCTGGCGCTGGTGTTCATAATGGCACAATGGACGACCTGGAATTATCTGGCCAACCTGGGCTATGGCGTCAGCGAAAACCCGGCCAACTCCTATTTCTATCTGTTTACCGGCTTGCATGCGCTGCACCTGTTCGGTGGCGTTCTCGCTGTTGTGCGTGTCTTCATTCGCATCGGTCAGGGTTGCAGCCTGGATCAGGTGGCCGTGGCCGTAAAAGCTTGCACCACCTACTGGCACTATTTACTGGCGTTGTGGTTGTTGCTGTTTTTTTTGCTCACCCGCACGCCTGAAACCTACGCCTTAATTGCCGCCGCTTGCGGTCTGGGGTAATCACAATGACGGAACTGAACAGCAGACCCAAAGGCTACTGGCAACACATGATTGTAGACTGGTCGGCCGACAAGGAGGCCTTCAAGGTCAACTGGGGCAAGGTCATGATGTGGGTGTTTCTGGTCAGCGACACCTTCATCTTCAGCCTGTTCCTGATTGGCTATATGAACGTGCGCATTTCAGCGTCCGAAGCCTGGCCGCTGACCAGTGAAGTCTTTGCACTGGTGGTGGGTGGCGAGCACATCCCGTTGCTGCTCATCGCCATTATGACCTTCATTCTGATCACCAGTAGCGGCACCATGGCGATGGCGGTCAATACCGCTTACCAGGGCAACAAAACAGCGACGTTCTGGTTGATGGTTGCCACTGCCGTGCTGGGCGCCAGCTTCGTTGGCATGCAGGCCTTTGAATGGACCAAGCTGATTGTTGAAGAAGGCGTTCGACCCTGGGGCAACCCCATGGGGGCCGCACAGTTTGGTTCCACCTTCTTTATGATTACCGGTTTTCACGGTTTGCACGTTACCGGTGGGGTTATCTATTTAACGATTGTTGCTACCAAGGTTAAGCTCGGGCATTACGATAAAAAGGGCTATCAGATTGTCGAAATTACCGGTCTGTACTGGCACTTTGTCGATCTCGTCTGGGTGTTTATTTTCGCATTTTTCTATTTATGGTAAGCCGGACAATTCAGTCCGGTATCAGGAGGTGTTATGAGCGCGGACACTCAGGGGCAGCAGCACCCATTAGGTCTGTATTTTAAAGTCTGGGGCCTATTGTTTGTACTCAGCGCCATGTCCTATATGGTTGATTACTTGCAATTTCAGGGCCTCTTGCGTTGGAGTCTGATTTTGATCTTTATGTTTCTCAAGGCGGGCCTGATCCTCAGTGTATTCATGCACTTTGCCTGGGAACCCATCACCCTGCGCATTGCGTTGCTGACGCCCACCCTGGCGATACCGGTATTCATTGCCTTTATGGCCATTGAAGGGAGCTACACACTGAACAGCCGATTGATGTTCCTGGCCGGGTAATCCTGTTGTGCAAGTTGTTGTGCAAGGCAATAATCTGACTCAATTGACCGCACCACTGGGTATTCTGGTGGTGCTTACCGGAATCGCCTTATGGACACTGACGCCCGGGGTGCCGTCGCTTCCCGCGATACAGGGCGCCTGGTTAATGCCAGCCCAACCACTACCGGATTTTCAACTGGAACGGCACGACGGCGCAGCGGTCACTCCGGACACCCTGCCCGGCTCCTGGCACCTGATCAGCTATGGCTTCACCCATTGCCCTGACATCTGCCCGACCACCCTGGTGGAATTAGCACAGTTTAAACGTACTCTGGATCAGCAAGCGCACTTCACGGATGTGAACCTGCATTTCTATACCGTCGATCCGGGCCGGGATACGCTGGCACAACTGGCCGACTACCTGCCCTGGTTTCATAAACAATTCAGCGGCTGGCGTGCCGGTTCCGACCCAAACGCCCGAACGTTTGAGTCTGCTCTGGGCATTTATGCCGATGTAACCCGGGATGCTCAAGGCTCGGTGCAGGTCACTCATGGGTTGAAGCTGTTTCTGTTAAACGACGAAGGCCGGTTGCAGGCCGTGCTGGAGCCCACTCGAACCCTGACCGGTCGGCTGCATTTCGAGCCCGACCGGCTACTCCAAGACTATCTGACCATTCGTCGCTGGGCACATCAACTATAGCGGTAAGGGCGACCTGCCCGGTCCATAGCCGCATTGTAGTCTTTAAAAATTTGTACCACGCGCGCTGCGGTTTCAGACTCTTCCGCGATGTCGTCCCAGAAAACCCTGGCTGCCTGCTCGACCTGCCCCCATTCGGCGTCAGGAATGGACGTCAGCTCCAGTTTGGTGCCCTGGGTACGCAAGCGGGCTTCACCGGCCCAGTACCAGTGCTGGCGATAGTAGTGCGATTGTTCGAAACAGACCGCCATCAGGGTTTGCAGGTGAGCCGGCAGTTCGTTCCAGCGTTCCATATTGGCAAAGAAATGGCCAATCCAGGCGCCGGAAATGTTATTGGTTAAAAAGTGAGAACAGATATCCGCCCAGCCCACTTCATAGGCTTCGGTAATACCGCACCAGGCGACGCCATCGATCTCGCCGGTTTGCAGGGCTATTTCTACATCCTCCCAGGGAACGGTTACCGGCACCACGCCAAACTGATTCAGGAAACGGCCGGCCGTCGGGAAAGTGAACACACGTTTCCCACGCAATTGCGCCAGACTGGTAATGGGCGATGTGGTGATAAAATGACACGGATCCCAGGACCCGGCAGAGATGTGCTTAACCCCGACCGCGGCATATTGCTCGGCCCATATTTCGTTTAACCCCCAGTCATTAAACAAGGCTGGAACGTCCAGTGAATAGCGGCTGGCAAAGGGAAAGTAACCACCAAACACCGTCACGTCGGTGGGCGACATCATGGAATCGTCGTCGGACTGTACCGCGTCAATGGTGCCGCGTTGCATCGCCTGAAACAACTCGGAGGTTGGCACCAGTTGGTCAGCATAGAACAGGTCGATCTGCATTTCATCGCCAGCGATGGCGTTAAACATATCGACCGCAGGTTTGATCACCTGAGCACCGAGTGAAGACCCGGCGTAGGTTTGCAAGCGCCATCGTATGGTCGACTCTGCAAGTACTTTGGGTGCCGTCATGGCAGCCGCGCCAGCCAGCGCACCGGCCTTAATAAACGTACGTCTTGATGTCATGGTTATTCCCTCTTTCCAGTTGAAGCAGAGGTTGCACCAGTGCAGCCTCCAATCAGCGGTTGTAAAGGGTCTCGGGTAACCAGAGTGCTATTTGAGGAAAGATCATCACTATGATTAACCCGAGAATCATTACACCCACAAACGGAATTATGGATCGGTAAATGTCACTCAGCGTTACGTCATCCGGTGCCATGGCACGCATTAAAAACAGATTGTAGCCAAAGGGCGGTGTCATGTAGGCAATCTGACAGGTTATGGTGTAAAGCACGCCATACCAGATCAAATCGAATTCCAGCATACTGACGATCGGCACGTAGAGCGGTGCCACGATGACCAGCATGGCGGTATCATCCAAAAAAGTACCCATCAGGATGAAACTCAACTGCATCAGGATCAGAATTTCCCAGCGTCCCAGCCCGAGGTTATCCATAAACAGATTGCGCACAAAATCGACGGCTCTCAGGCCGTCGAAGACGGCACCGAAGGCAAGCGCAGCCAGGATAATCCACAGGAACATACAGCTGATGGCGAGTGTATTGCGGCTACAGATTTCCAGAACGCGCCAGCTCATCCGGCCTTTAAAAACTGAAACAGCCGTCGCCGCCAGAGCGCCAATAACCGAGCTTTCTACAAGACGCGTATAACCCATCACAAAGGGCACCATCATCAAGGCGAAAATACCGAGCGGCATCAGGCCAGCCATCAGCAACCGGTATTTTTCGCCTCGACCAATGCTTTGGCGATCTTCATCGGAAATGGGCGGACCCAATTCCGGGTTCAACTTGCAGCGCAACCAGATATAGATGATAAACAGTGTCGCCAGCAGCAGCCCGGGGAACACACCGGCCAGCCAGAGCTGACCGACCGGCTGGCGAGCAATCATCGCGTACAGCACCATGACGACCGAAGGGGGGACCAGAATACCAAGGCTGGCCCCGGCCTGAATAACGCCAGTAACCATGCGTTTATCGTAGGAGCGCTTCAGCAGTTCGGGCAGTGCAATGGTGGCGCCGATGGCCATACCCGCTACCGACAAACCATTCATGGCAGAAATAAGCACCATCAGCAAAATGGTACCGATGGCCAGGCCTCCCGGTACCGGCCCGAACCAGACATGAAACATGCGATACAGATCATCGGCCAGGCGCGACTCCGACATAACGTAACCCATGAAAATAAACATGGGCAACGTCAGTAGCGGATACCAGTTCATGACTTTAATGGTTTGGGCAAAGGCGAGGTCATAGCCACCCCGGTCGCCCCACAAAAAGACCGCGGCGATCACAGCCACGAAGCCAATAACACCAAACATGCGTTGGCCGGTCAGCATCATGATCAGCATGGAACCAAACATCAGCGCGGCAATCAGATCGTAGGACATCAGAGCTCCACCTTTCTCAGCCGGGCAATATCGCGGATAAAAAAGGCGGTGCATTGCAGGATCATCAGCACGATGCCCATGACCATGACAATTTTTACCGGCGCCATGTAGGGGCGCCACAAACCGCGTCGGCGTTCCGAGTATTCGAGGGCGTAGAGGGTACTTTCAATGCCTCCCCAGAGCAGGATACCGAGGTAAATTACCAGCATAAGAATGGTCACCGCATCGACCGCAGCTTTGGTACGATCGGACCAGCGACTGTACAACAGATCCATACGCACGGCCGAACCCAGTTGCAGTGCATAGGCACCACCCAGCATGAAATACCCCATTAACAAAAACTGGGCCATTTCATCTGTCCAGATCTGGGGTTGCCAGCCAGCCCGCGCGATGGCGCCCCACAGCAGGATGCCCATCAGCGCAAACAACGAGACCATGGCCACCCGGCCGACGCCATAATTCAGGCGTTCCACCCAGCGCACATAGACAATCAGGAAGCGAGGCATGACCTAACTCCCGGGTCATAACAGGGTATCGTCTCGATGTGAGCCCGCAGGTACCCGGCTGTGCCGGTCTCGGTACAGGCATCGGCGTTCAGCATTAGACTGTCCTTCCCTATACAACAATAAAACCAGTCTCTGACGCTCTCCCCATCTTGTCAATATTTTTTCAGATTTGATGTTTCTGTTACAAATCAAACAAAATGAGTAAACTTCAACCAGGCATCAAGATGCACCGACTTGGGCTGCGCTGGCCAAAGGCGCACTGGTTTGAGACAGTCTGCCGCCGGGCACGCCCCTTCTTCACCCTGCTTCAGAGACCTGACCGCATGACGCTGCAACCGCACACCATTGAAACCCAACTACGCACTGCCCTGCCCAAGCTGACACGGGCTGAACGGCAGGTGGCCACTTACATGCTGGGCAATTTCCCGCTGACGGTGCTTGGCTCGGTGGCTTCAGTGGCCCGGGCGGCCGGGGTGTCCAACCCGACGGTCGTGCGTCTGGTGCAAAAACTGGGTTTTGCGGGCTATCCGGATTTTCAGGCGGGGCTGCATGAGGAGCTTAGCGAAACGCTGGCGTCGCCACTGACCAAACACGACAAATGGGCCGATGTGTATCCGGGTGCCCATATCCTGAACCACTTTGCCGACAAGTTGGTTGATAATCTGAATGCCACTCTGAGTCAGATCGACCAAAGCAGCTTTGACGCCACGACCGAACTCCTCTCCGACTCCGGGCGCCGTATTTATACACTGGGTGGGCGTCTAACCCAGACCATTGCAGACTATTTCGCAACGGCACTTAAGGTGATGCGGGGTGACGTGGCCATCTTGTCTTCCATGCCCAATACCTGGCCGACCGCCTTGCTGGACATGTGTGATGGCGACGTACTGGTAGCCTTCGATGTACGCCGCTATGAACCGGCAGTGGTACAACTGGTAGAGCTGGCCCGGGAACAGGGGGTTGAGATCGTGTTGATTACCGACCGCTGGGTATCTCCCGCTGCGGCCCATGCACGCTACACCATGCCATGCCATATTGAAGCGCCGTCAGCCTGGGATTCACTGACGCCGCTGATGGCACTGGTCGAGGCATTATTGGCAGGCGTTCAGGAGCGGCGCTGGGAAGAAACCAGCGCGCGGTTAAAACGAATAGAAGGGTTGTATGAGCGAACTCGGTTATTTAAACGACCGCGTTAGTCATCCAGATCCTCGGCATTCTCCCAGCCCTTGCGTTCTTCCTCTTCGGCCAGAATTGAGGCAATTTCACCCAATACGCCATCAACGTCGGCGACTGTTTCATCGATGTCAAAGTGACCGGTTAATTCCGTCTCTTCGCTCAGTTCCCCCGCCTCATACAACGCCCATAGTTCTTCGGCGTAGTGAGTCTGATTCAGTTCAGGGGCAAACTGACCATAATAGCGGGTCATGTTATCGACATCGCGTTTCAGCATGCTCTGCGCGTTGTTGTTGGCAGCCGCGTCAACGGCTTGCGGTAAATCGATAATGACCGGGCCGTAGGCGTCGACCAGCACATTGAATTCAGACAAGTCGCCGTGAATCAGACCTTCGTTCAACATCAGTTTGACGTAGTCCATCATGGTGGCGTGATCTTCCCGTGCCTGTTCGGGCGTCAGCACAACTTCATCCAGCCGTGGGGCTACATTGCCGTCATCATCAGTCACCAGTTCCATGATCATAACGCCGTCGATGCAGCCAAACGGTTCCGGTACCCGAACGCCCGCACCGGCAAGCCGGTACAAAGCATCCACCTCAGCATTTTGCCAGGTTTCTTCCTGTTGCTTGCGCCCAAAGCGGGAGCCTTTTTCCATGGCACGGGCACGACGGGTGCTGCGAACCTTGCGACCTTCGGTGTAGGTGGCTGCCTGTTTAAAGCTGCGCTTTTTCGCGTCTTTATAGACTTTGGCACACCGAACCTCATCGCCACACCGAACAACAAACACGGCGGCTTCCTTGCCACTCATCAACGCACTGAGCACTTCATCTATAACGCCATCCTCAATCAGAGGTTGCAGGCGTGCGGGGGCTTTCATTCAGTTATGTTCCTCTTCCAATCCTGTATGGTTGTTTCTATGTGCGGAGCTTGCGCGATCTGTGCATTCAAAGATGCTGCGCCGCGCAATGACCGCTGGCCCAGGCCCACTGAAAATTGTAGCCGCCCAGCCAGCCGGTGACGTCCAGAACCTCACCAATAAAGTAGAGCCCCGGAACTGACTTCGCCTCAAAGGTTTTTGACGATACGTCATCAGTACTGACGCCACCCCGGGTGACTTCAGCTGTCCGGTAACCCTCTGTACCGGCGGGGACCAGAGACCAGCGATGCAATACCTGGCCCAGCGCTTCGGTATCAGCTTTGCTTAAATTCGCCAACGCGGTGCTACCCAGGGCGCTGACCGCCGGATGATGGTCCAGCCAGGCCTGCACAAACCGCTTGGGCAACATCTGCGCCAGGGCGTTTTTGAGTTCCCCTTTGCGGCCCTCGTTGCGCCATTGTGCCAGACAATCAGCAATGGACACGTCTGGCAAAAAGTCGATTTCGATCGGTTCGCCCGGCATCCAATAATTGGAGATCTGCAACATGGCGGGTCCGCTGAGGCCTTTATGGGTAAAGAGCATCGCCTCACGAAACCGGCTATCGCCACAGGAGACGCTGACCGGTAAAGCCACCCCGGCCAGAGATTGGGCCAGCGCCAATAGCTCACCAGACAGCGTAAAGGGCACCAGAGACGCATCCCGGCGCACGACCTTCAGACCAAATTGCTCGGCAATCTGATAGCCAAAGCCAGTTGCTCCCATGGTGGGAATCGACAGACCTCCGGTTGCTACCACCAAAGAAGGCGACGCGACCAGCCCCTCGGAGGTCATCAATTGATACCGGGAGTCCGGTTTTTCAGCCTGGTAATCAATTGACTCAACCTGGCACTGGGTGCGAATCTCAACGCCAGCCGCTTCGCACTCGGCCAGTAGAATAGCCAGAATATCCTTTGAAGACCGGTCACAGAACAATTGCCCCAGCGTCTTCTCATGAAACGACAGATCGTATTTTTGCACCAGTGACAAAAAATCGTAGGGCGTGTAACGCTTCAGCGCCGATACGCAAAAATGCGGATTGTGCGAGATAAAATGAGAGGGTTCCACCTGATAATTGGTGAAATTGCACCGGCCACCACCGGACATCAGAATTTTCTTGCCAACCTTCTTGGTATGCTCAAGCACCAGCATACGTTTACCCCGATGACCCGCTACAGCGGCGCACATCAGGCCGGCGGCTCCGCCACCGATGATAACTCCATCGTACTGCTGCATATCAGATCTGAGATTCCCTTAGGGCCTGAACTTTGGTTGAGCCCGAGTGTATCACAGCCCCGTACCCGGCGATGCGGTAGCAACTACTACCCACTGGTCCCGTCCGCCACCCTTGGCACCATAGAGGGCGTCATCGAATCAGGCTGTTCAGCGATTGGGGTGGTCGATGTCATCAAGCATCACTCTGGGCATTGCCAACTGCGGGGACAAACGGTGTTAACAGTATGATCGTTTACTGAGCCGCTCGCAAAACCAATTACCCTAATCGCTGGGGCCTCAGGGCTCAACTTTGCCGCGCATGGCCTTGGTTTTACCGCGTTGAACCTTGTTTTCAACCCGTCGACGTTGCGACCCTTTGGTTGGCTTGGTTGGCCTTCTTGCCTTGTCCTGTTTCACTGCATTGCGAATCAACTCTGCCAGTCGTTGCAATGCATCTTCCTTGTTCTTTTCAAAGGTGCGGAAGCGCTGTGCCTTAATAACGATAACGCCTTCCCGGGTAATACGACGGTCCGACAACGCCAGCAGACGTTCTTTATAGAAGTCGGGCAAAGCGGTTTTGGGCACATCACAGCGCAAATGCACGGCTGAGGCGACCTTATTGACGTTCTGACCACCGGCACCCTGAGCCCGAATCTGGATGATCTCAATTTCCCAGTCGGCCAGTGACACGGCATTGGATAGTTGCAGCATAGTTGCCTTGAATTGAATAACAGATCGACCGGTGCGATCAAACCACAGGGGTACCGTGCCCGGCAACCCCAACCCGAACGCCATCCACTCAGCTATGCAGCAGCGGTACTTCGGTCACCAGAAAATCGACAGCGGCGCGTATATGAGGAATCGGATAACGGGGTTTTCTGGTACTATCTAACCGTGTTCATCCGTCAATCACTCAGACGTTCGCGAATCTCATCCAGAATGGCCGGGTCGTCGATGGTCGAGGGAACCTGCAATTCTTCGCCATTAACCATCTGGCGCAGGGTTTTGCGCAGTATTTTACCGGAACGGGTCTTCGGTAACCGATCGACAACCAGCGACTGATTAAAACAGGCTAAGGCGCCGATCTGCTGTCGTACCGAAGCGACCAGCTCCGCCTTTAAGGCGTCTTCATCGCCCACGAAGCCGTCTTTCAGTACTACCATGGCAAGCGGCAACTCGCCTTTCAATTCATCGTGAACGCCAAAGACAGCGCATTCGGCAACGGCCGGGTGAGCCGCAACAATCTCCTCCATCTCGCCGGTAGAAAGCCGGTGACCGGCTACGTTGATCACATCATCCAGGCGGCCCATCACGAAAAGGTACCCGCCCTCATCCCGGTAGCCGCCGTCGCCAGACAAATAGTACCCCGGATATTGCGCCAGATAGCCCGACCTGAAACGGTCGCTGTCGCGCCAGATAGTCGGCAGACACCCCGGCGGCATCGGTAACCGTATGGCGACCGCACCCTGCTGGTTGACATCACAGGGTTCTCCGTAGGCATCCAGTATCTCGACCTGAAAGCCCGGTGTCGGCAACGTCGCCGAACCGGCCTTGACCGGCATCTGCTCTATACCCACCGGGTTACAGGCAATGGCCCAGCCGGTCTCTGTTTGCCACCAGTGATCGAGCACCGGTAACCCGGTCTTTTCGACCAGCCAGTCGTAGGTCGGCGGGTCGAGGCGCTCTCCGGCCAGAAACAGTTTTTGCAAACTCGACGTATCGTATTGGGCCATCAGGGCGGCGTCGGGATCTTCTTTTCTGACCGCCCGAAACGCAGTAGGCGCGGTAAAGAGCGCCGCCACTTTATGGTCGGCGACCATCCGCCAGAACGCACCGGCATCCGGCGTTTTAACCGGCTTACCCTCATACAGTACCGTGGTGCAGCCAAAGATCAGCGGGGCGTAGACAATGTAGGAATGTCCGACCACCCAGCCGACGTCAGAAGCGGCCCAGAAAACCTCGCCAGGGCTCATGCCATAGACGACTTCCATGCTGTAATGCATGGCCACCGCATGGCCACCGTTATCGCGCACCACGCCCTTGGGCTTGCCCGTGGTGCCCGAGGTATACAGCACATAAAGCGGGTCAGTCGCCTTTACCGCAACCGGATCCGCGGGTTCAGCCATCGTCAGTGCTTCGTCCCAGTCCAGATCCCGCCCGGTCTGCATTGATGCGACCACCTGCGGCCGTTGCAGAATCAGCGTCGAAGCGGGTTTGTGACGAGCCTCGTTCAGTGCAGCATCCAGAATAGGCTTGTATTCGATGACCCGGTTGACTTCGATGCCACAAGACGCCGAAATCACCACCGTCGGCTCGGCATCATCAATACGCACCGCCAGTTCATGGGCGGCAAACCCACCGAACACGACCGAATGCACAGCCCCGAGGCGGGCACAGGCCAACATGGCCATGACAGTTTCCGGCACCATGGGCATGTAAATCACGACCCGGTCACCCTTGCCCACACCCAAGCCCCGCAACACACCGGCAACCCGCGCGGTCGCATCCCGCAATTCAAGGTAGGTAAAGCGTTTCACGGTTGCGGTGACCGGCGAATCATAAACCAGCGCCACCTGCTCGCCCCGGCCAGCATCAATCTGTGCATCCAATGCCAGATAGGCGGTATTGAGCTCACCATCGGCAAACCAGCGATACAGCCCTTCCTGATCAAGGCTGGCTCCCTGAGTCGGAGCCTTGTACCAGTCGATGCGTTTGCTTTGCGCCAGCCAAAAAGCATCCGGGTCGTTCACACTGGCCTGATATTCAGAAAAATAATCGAGAACAGCGGGCGTCTGGGTCATAGGTTCACCATTGTTGTTGGCGTACGTTCCGTGTGCGTTGCCAGGAAGCCGTGCCAGCAGCCAGCACTAATCGCGTTCATAGCTTCAACACTTTGATAAAAACTATGCGCCGAATGACCCTCGGATCCCATTAGACATTGGGCGTAAAACGATCAGAGTTAGACTCGGTCGGAATCTGGAAAAAATGACGTTGGAAAAGGTGAAGGGTATTACTGTTTTGAAGCTCTATTTTGTTGTTGCTGGCTGCAGCCATATACCATCAGCCCCAGAGTACAGAGCGCGATGGCGCCCCATTGCAAGGTATCGGGCCATTCGTTCAGAACGGGGATGGCCAGCAAAGCAGCACTGGCGGGCACAAAGGCCATAAACAGCGAACTGGTCATCGAGCCCAGCTCGCGAATCACGAAGCCGAGCAGAAATAACGCCAGTACACTGACGATGATACCCTGGTAAACCACTTGCAGCAGTACATCGTTCAGGGGCGCTTCCGGTAAAACATGCGGCATCAGCCACCAGATGGGAATAAACATCAAACCGTTGATCCAGGGCACCCAGACCAGAATATCGCGGGTGCTGACTTGCCAGGCTTTTATGGCCGTCATGTAGATCGACATCATCCAGGCGGCAGAAAACAACAGCAGCAGGCCTGCCACAGGAACCGAATGATGCACCAGTGTTGGCCCTACCATCAGTCCATTGGCAACGACTACCAGAGCAACGCCCACCCAGGCACCTGCTCGAAAGCGTTGTTTCAATAACACGATCGCCAACAATCCACTGATCACCGGCAGACTGCCATTGACCAGCACACCCGCCTGAGCCGCCGGGCTCAGTTGCAGACCGTAAAAACTGAGCAGGGTATAGGGAAAGCCACAACCCAGGGCGACGACCAGCGCCCGGCCCCACTGCGCACTCCGCCAGGGGTAGGTCAGTGCCCAGGGCAGCGTGCACAGTGCCGCGGTGACGTAGCGTAATAAGGTGATGTCAGCCGGGGTCAGCACGGTTTGCACGCCCAGCCGCGACAACACCAGCCAGCCAGACCAGATGGCAATGACGGCCAAACCACCGAGCAGAGCCAGGCCAGTTTTGGGCGTTGACGGGGTGATTGTGAATGCAGTGCTGGAAGTCGACATTCGAGTTCGTCTTAACCGTGTTTGAGTGAGCTGGAGATTAACGGTTCCCGCCCGGGTCCGCCAGTCTACCCTCCTTCTCTACCTTAGAATGTAGCCCGATCTGAACACTGCGACCCGATTTGGTTACCTTTGGAACCCGGCGCTGGCCCGCCAAATTCTGTATGATCGGTCATCTTTTGCAGGTAACTCCCAAACGACCCTGCAGTACGACCCCAACTAACAGGTTCGCATGAAAACCACGCTGCAATTTTCAATTCTGCTTGCTGCCACCATGGCCCTCGGCCCGCTGGCCATCGACGCCTATTTGCCCGCCTTCCCGGTGATCGCCGAAGACCTGGGTGTCAGCCAGAATCAGGTCTCTCTTACTCTAAGCCTGTATCTGTTTGGTCTTGCCCTGGGCCTAATCATCGGCGGCCCCTTATCAGACCGGTATGGCCGGGCGCCGGTGTTGCTTACCGGGCTCGGTGTTTACGCTATCAGCGCCATCGCCATCGGCCAAAGCACCGATGTGCAGTGGATGATTCTCTGGCGGCTGACTCAGGCCTTCGGTGGTGGCTGGATCGCCGTCAGCGTGCCGGCACTGGTACGCGACACCGCCCGGGGCCGGGATGCAGCGCGGCTGTTTTCGCTGATTGCTCTGATCATGTTCATTGCTCCAGCTATCGCTCCCTCCCTCGGTTCGATTCTGCTGTGGATTGGCCGTTGGCCGCTGATTTTCTACTTCCTGTCGGTCTACGCCGTCGGCGTGGGTATATTGATGTGGTTTCGCCTTTTGCGCCATCAGCCGCGGAAAACCGGGGCCAAAGAACCGGTTTCGCGGTTGCTGACCAATTATCTGGCCGTGCTGCGCCACCCCATGGCCTGGCGACACATCGTGATTCAGTCTCTGGCGTTCAGCACAGTGATGCTGTTTGTCACCCACGCTTCGTTTATGTACCAGACCTGGTTTGGCTTGAACAACGCCCAGTTTTCCATCGCGTTTGCCTCTGGCGTGGTCTGCATGGGCGTTTTAGGCACCCTGAACCGGCGTCTGTTGCTGAGTTATTCGCCGGTGCTGTTGCTTAAAATCGCTCTGGTGATTCAGGTCGGGGCTTTGTTGCTGATGAATCTGTTCCTGGGCATCAATAATCAGAGTCTCTGGGCTTTCCTGCCGATGATGATTCTGGTTGGCGGCACCATTGGTGCCATTGCCCCGAATAACCAATCGGCTTATCTCGAACACTTTGGTCGACTCAGCGGTACAGCCAGCGCCCTGATCGGTGCGGCCCAGTTCATTGTCGCCGGCACCATCAGCACCGCCTCCACCTGGATCGTTGATGGCTCCATTCAGCGCATCGCGCTGGCCATGTTCGTCTGCTCCCTGCTGGCAACTCTGAGTGGCCTGTCACTGGCAAACCACCCAGCCCCGTCAGACGAGCCCGCTGCATGACCTGGCAAACCGCGCAACTAATGCCCACTGCTGATCGCATTGATCTTGGCATTGGCCAACCCGATCCGGCTCTGCTTCCCGCGGACCTATTTGAGCAGTCCTGTGTCGATGCTTCAGTTCTGGCCTATGGAACCGAAGCGGGCGACGAGCGTTTTCGGTACGCACTGGCGCACTGGTTGAATCAGCGCCAGGCCCGGCCGACCAGTCCCGAACACCTGATGATTACCACCGGCTCTTCCAACGCGCTCGACATGATCTGCACCCGGTTCAGCCAACCCGGCGATACGGTGCTGGTGGAAGACCCCACCTATTTTATCGCCCGCAAACAATTGGCCGACCATGGCCTCACCGCTGTGGCGGTGCCAATGGATCAGGGCGGTGTCGATATTCTGGAACTGGCGGCGTTGATAGAGCAGCACAAGCCAGCTTTCTTTTACACCATTCCCACCTTTCACAACCCAACCGGTATAACCCAGAGTGCTGAACGCAGAGCGCAGCTGGTCTCGCTCGCACGGGATACCGGTTGCCCGGTGGTGGCCGATGAGGTGTATCAGTATCTGCATTATGCCGAGCCACCGCCTGACTCGCTGGCAAGCCTGGATGAACGGGCGCCGGTGTTGTCGATCGGCTCCTTTGCCAAGCTTCTGGCGCCTGGCTTGCGGCTGGGCTGGATCCAGGGATCGTCGGAGATTCTGGTTCCATTGACTGGTAGTGCCTTGCTGGCAAGCGGTGGTGGTCTGGCTCCGGTTACGTCCAGCCTGGTCAGGCCTTTACTTGAAGATGGTCGATTTGATCAACACCTGGTGCGATTAACAGAGGTCTATCGGCGTCGGCTAGCAACACTGGTGGCGGGATTGACGGATCATCTGGGAGAACGTATTAGATTTACCGTACCCACGGGCGGCTATTTTATTTGGGCAAACTGGCTGAACGGCGCGGATACTGAAGCGATGCTGCCTCAGGCGCATCAGCTCGGCACAGGCTTTCAACCCGGTGGCAAGTTCTCAGCCTCGCCCGGCCAGGCCAGCGCCATGCGGTTGTGTTTCGCTTTTTACGACGAAGCACAACTGACCGAGGCCTGTGTAAGGCTGAGTAAACTCTGAAAATCTGAATCAGCCACTACAGCGGACAAACAGCTCCAGTGCCTTTGAGACCGCAGTACCCGTTGGGGTTTTTCAGCAAATACTGCTGATGGTAGGTCTCGGCATAGTAAAACGGCGGCACCGGGCCTATGTCTGTGGTAATCCTGCCTTTACTCTGCGCTTTCAAAGCTTTTTCAAACGCCTCACGCGTCTGTTCTACAACAACCAATTGCTCTTCTGAGCCATAAATGGCCGAACGGTACTGAGTACCAATATCGTTACCCTGACGCATGCCCTGGGTCGGGTCGTGCGCTTCCCAGAATGCTTTCAACAGGGCCGCCAGCGACACCTGCCTGGGGTCATACACCACGCGCACGGCCTCGGTATGACCGGTAAGGCCGGAACAAACCTCTTCATAGGTCGGGTTCGGTGTCAGACCACCGGCATACCCAACCGCCGTGTTGCGCACACCAGGCAATGTCCAGAAATGGCGCTCTGCGCCCCAGAAGCAGCCCATGGCGAGAATGATCTCTTCGCAGCCATCGGGCGTGTCACGCATGTCAGTGTCAAAAACGGCGTGCTGATAATCGACAGGTAACGGCGTCTCCCGACCGGGCAGCGCTGAGCTGGCGGCGGGTAATTCGGTGGATCTGGCCATGGTGGTCTCCTTAATGATTGCACCCTAAATGAGCGCCAACTATAGTGAATTCAATGGGAAATGATTATCCATTTACTTTTTCCCGCCTCAGCCGATAACCGGAAAGGTCGTGTCATCAGGAGACTTTTATGTCTAACAACCATAGACGCTTTCAACGCATTGAATTCGATGCCCGGGTTGAACTGCGCCTGAGTGACCCGGCAAACCCCAATCTGTACCCCGGCATCTTACGGGATATCAGCCTCAAAGGTGCTCTGATCGTTCTAGGTGACACCGATCACCTTCCCGAGACCAACAGCAAGGGTCAACTCATCGTCCAGCTCGATCAGAGTGACGTTGTGTTAACCATGGAAGTCGAAGTGGCCTACTGCCACTCGGAACGTCACGCTTGTGGGCTGAACATTCTGACAATGGATGTCGACACTGCCTCTCACTTGCGTCGTCTGGTCGAAGTCAACCTAGGGGACGACGCTGCCCTGCAACGGGAACTCAGCAACCTGGTCGAAGTGATGGAAGCCGAACACGGCTGACAGTGTGACCTGATTCCGTATTTTTACCCCGCCATTGCCAGAATTGCGTAATAAGTAGCGTTTTCTCGTATACCGCGTTGATGTTTACCCATGGCTGTGACAGTTTCAGCGCCACTCGGCTGTCTGGTCCCGTCTTTTGACGCGTATCGATCGTTCTGACGACCTCTTCCGGCCGGGACCCTATTCAACAATCAGATCAAATAGAACTCTATAGAGGGAGATTACCCATTATGAAACCCATCGCAATGGATTGGCGCCTGACACTGGCCGCCACACTGATCGCAGGTGTTACGCTGGCAGGTTGTTCACAGGGCGAAGACACAGCATCGCAACCCGGCTCCGGGGAGCCGGCTGAATCATCCGACACCCGGCAAACCGCAGAAAATGCCCACCCAGTCACCGGTGAAACGCTGGCCGACGAGCAAGTGTTCACTTACCGGGCGCTTGACGAGTCTTCATCACTGGACCCCCAGGTTGTTGAAGACGTCGACGGCTCCTACATCGTCCGCGACCTGTTTGAAGGCCTGCTCAACTCAGACGAGCAGGGCAACCTGATTCCGGGTGTGGCCGAGCGCTACGAGACCGAAGACAACCAGATCTGGACTTTCCATTTGCGCGATAATGCCAAATGGTCCGATGGCGAACCGGTCACTGCCAACGATTTCGTTTACGCCTGGCGACGCGCTGTCGACCCGGAACTGGCGTCACCCTATTCATGGTACATGAGCCTGATGGCCATTGAGAATGTCGAGGCCATCCTCGAAGGTGAGATGGACATCTCTGAGCTGGGCGTTGAAGCCATTGATGACACCACTCTGCGTGTAAGCCTCAGTCGGCCATTGCCTTACTTCGCGCAAATGGTGGTCCATTCAACCACCTTCCCGTCACCCCAATGGGTGATTGAAGAACACGGTGACGACTGGACCAAACCCGGCAATCTGGTCGGTAACGGTGCGTTCGTGCTGACCGAGCATGTGGTCAACGAGCGACTGGTGCGCGAACGTAACGAACAATACTGGAATAACGACAACAACCTGATGGACAAGGTTGTCACCCTGGTCATCAACGACGAAAATCAGGCACTGAACCGCTATGACGCTGGTGAACTCGACAAAACCGACGTCCCCGCTGGCCAGTACCCACGCCTGGAGTCCGAGTATCCGGACCAGGCCCACGTCTTTCCGCAGCTGTGCAACTATTACTACATCTTTAACACCAACGTAGAACCATTCGACGATCCGCGCGTGCGTCGGGCGTTATCCTACGCCATCGACCGCAATGTAGTTGTCGACAACGTACTGCAAGGCGGCCAATACCCGGCTTACACCTTTACCCCGGCGCTTACCGCAGGGTTTACTACGCCTGACGTGGAATGGGGGCAGCTGACTCAGGAAGAACGGGACACCCGCGCCGTTGAATTGCTGGCCGAAGCCGGTTATGGCCCGGACAACCCGCTGGAAACCAGCCTGCTGTACAACACCGATGAAGCCCACCGCAAGGTGGCCATTGCCGTTAGCAGCATGTGGGAAGAAAAACTCGGTGTAAACGCCGCTCTGGAAAACCAGGAATGGACCACCTTCCTGACCACACGTAGCGAAGGTAATTTTGAGATTGCGCGCGGTGCCTGGTGCGGTGATTACAACGAAGCCTCAACCTTCCTTGACCTGATGCAGTCCCGCTCGGGCTATAACGACGCCGGTTACGAGTCCGAAGAATACGACCGCCTGTCGGCTGAAGCCCAGACCCAGGGAGACCCGAGTGCCAACTACACAGCCATGGAAGAACTGATCGCCGTCGACATGCCCAACGCCCCGGTTTACCACTACACCGAGGTCATCATGCTCAAACCGGATGTCAAAGGCTGGCCCTTTGATGACATTCAGCAAAATATCTATAGCCGTAATCTCTACAAAATTGCCGACTGACACTGGCCGGTTACATAAACCACTAACCGTTTAAAAGGAGGCCAGGGCTCACCCTGGCCTCCTTTTTATCAGTCCACCCCCTCGTACCCGGTTCTGCGATGAAACATTGCAAAACCCAGCGACTATAAACCCTCTTTACAAAGCCCATTGCCAAGCCCATGTCACAGAATCGCCAGTAAAGTGAACCATACAGTCATTTTTTTTGGCGCATAGATTGATGTTTATTGCAGGATGTGAAAGTTTACATCCCTTGTTTCGCATCAGGCTAAGACCTGGAAACAGACACTGTTGTGGGCTATTCCTTTACCCGGGTAACGGCTTTCCATAGGTCATCTACTAAAAATAAAACAATTTATAAGAGGGTTAATCATGAAAACTCTGCACAAAACGCTGGCAGCGGCTGTCGTTTCAGCCTCACTGATGGGCACCCCTGTACTTGCTGAAGACACCCACCCGATCACCGGCGAACAGCTGGCTGATGAACAGGTATTCACCTACCGCGCGCTGGATGAGTCCTCCTCCCTGGACCCACAGGTCGTTGAAGACGTCGATGGCTCCTACATCGTCCGCGACCTCTTTGAAGGCCTGCTCAATTCCGATGCCGAAGGCAACATCGTGCCAGGCGTGGCCGAGCGCTGGGAAACCGACGACAACCAGACCTGGACGTTTCACCTGCGTGATGACGCCCAATGGTCCGATGGCGAACCCGTCACCGCGAACGACTTCGTCTACGCCTGGCGTCGCGCTGTCGACCCTGAACTGGCCTCACCTTACGCCTGGTACATGAGCCTGATGGCGCTGGAAAACGTCGATGCAATTCTGGAAGGCGAGATGGAAGGCTCGGCACTGGGTGTCGAAGCGCTGGATGATCACACCCTGCGCGTCAACCTGACTCGCCCAATGCCCTATTTCGACCAGATGGTCACCCACGCCACCACCTTCCCGTCACCCCAGTGGGTGATTGAAGAGCACGGTGACAACTGGACCAAACCTGGCAACCTGGTCGGTAACGGCGCCTTTGTGCTGACCGAGCACGTGATTAACGAGCGCCTGGTCCGCGAGCGCAACGAGCTGTATTGGGACAACGACAACAACTTCATGGACAAAGTGGTCACCCTGGTCATTAACGATGAAAACCAGGCCCTGAACCGCTACGACGCCGGTGAAGTGGACAAAACGGAGATCCCGGCGGGTCAGTACCCGGCTCAGGAAGCCGAGCGCCCTGATGAAGCCCATGTATTCCCGCACCTGTGCAATTATTACTATTCGTTTAACAACGAAATAGCACCGTTTGACGACGCCCGTGTTCGTAAGGCACTGGCTTATGCCATCGACCGTAACGTCATTGTCGACAACGTGTTGCAGGGTGGCCAGTTCCCGGCTTACACCTTCACACCAGCGCTGACGGCAGGCTTCACCACACCTGATGTAGAGTGGGGCGAGTGGACTCAGGCTGAACGCGATGCCCGTGCCAAAGAATTGCTGGCAGAAGCCGGATACGGCCCGAACAACCCGCTGCGAACCACCTTGCTATACAACACCGACGAAGCCCACCGCAAAGTGGCCATTGCCGTCACCGCGATGTGGAAGCAAAAACTCGGCGTTGAAGCCACTCTGGAAAACCAGGAGTGGACCACCTTCCTGACAACCCGTGGCGAAGGCGATTTTGAGATTGCACGGGGTGCCTGGTGCGGTGACTACAACGAAGCCTCCACCTTCCTCGACCTGATGCAATCCGGTTCCGGCTATAACGACGCCAAATATAATTCGGCTGAGTACGACCGCCTGTCGGCCGAAGCCCAGACAATGTCTGACCCAAGCGCCAACTACACCAAAATGGAGGAATTGGCCGCAGAAGACATGCCCACAGCGCCGGTCTACCACTACACCGGGATCATTATGGTCAAACCCGATCTGAAAGGCTGGCCTTATGAAGATGTTCAGCAGAACATCTACAGCCGTAACCTCTACAAAGTCGCACAGTGATCGTTTAACACCGTGCTGAGCCACAGCGGCCTCCGGGCCGCTGTTTTTAAGAACTCCCCCCTGCTCTTCAAACCACTTGACTGTTTCCTTTTTGTTTTCAAAGGTTTACGGGTTTATACCGAATTACGTACGGTTTATTTTTCGGTTTGAACATCAGGCTGGGTAAAATCGCCGGTCAACATTTTGCAGGCAACTTCACTATGTTCAATTTCGTGCTTCGCCGGATCGCTGTTGCGATTCCGACCCTGCTCATTCTGGTATCTGTTTCGTTTTTTCTAATGTTTTCCGCCCCGGGCGGTCCGTTTACGTCCGAACGCCCCATTCCCCAGGCGGTTATGGACAACATTGAAGCCAAGTACAATCTCGATAAACCGGTTTATCAACAACTGGGAATCTATATCTGGAACATTGTGACCGATTTTGATTTTGGCCCTTCATTTCGCTACCAGGACAGAACCGTTCTGGATCTGATTGAGAGTGGCTTTCCGGTTACCCTGACCTATGGTTTCTGGGCCTTCGTATTTGCTGTCGGTATAGGCGTTAGCCTGGGGGTCATCGCCGCGCTCAAACACAATACGGCAGCAGACTACAGCGCCGTCAGCGTGGCCATCGTCGGCCAGGTACTGCCCAACTTTGTTATGGCGCCGATACTGGTGCTGATCTTCGTGCTCTGGCTGGGCTGGCTGCCCGGCGGCGGCTGGCAAGGCGGCCAAATCGAGTTCATCATCTTGCCAGCCATTGCACTCGGCACCAGCTTTCTGGCCAGCATTGCCCGCATCACCCGCTCCAGTATGCTGGAAGTGCTGAATTCCAACTACATTCGCACCGCCCGTGCCAAGGGCTTGCCGTTCAATTACATCATTTGGCGCCATGCTCTGAAGCCTGCCATGTTGCCGGTTGTTTCCTATCTCGGCCCGGCTTTTGTCGGCATGATCACCGGTTCGGTCATCATCGATTCGTACTTCACCACCGGCGGTATTGGCGTGCATTTCATCAATGGTGCACTGAACCGGGATTACGCCGTCATCATGGGCGTCACCATTCTGCTCGGCACCCTGACCATTACCTTTAACATGCTGGTCGACATCATTTATGCCTGGATTGACCCCAAGATTCGTTACTAAGGTTTGATATCATGCTGACGCACAAGAAAACCAATGTAGAAGTGCTTGCCGAAAACCTCGGCAACGAACCCATCGCCGGGCGCAGCCTGTGGCGCGATGCCATGCACCGCTTCTCCCGTAACAAGGCAGCCATGGCCGGGCTTGTGATGCTGGGCCTGATCATGGTGTTTGCCGCTGCTGGCCCCTTTGTCGCTGCCTGGCATTATTCGGACATCGACTGGTCGTTAATGGGCAATGCCGCCAATGCGGGCCAACCTTCCATCGCTAATGGTCACTATTTCGGCATCGACGACCTGGGGCGGGATTTGTTCGCACGTACTGTTCAGGGCAGCCAAATATCCCTACTGGTAGGCACCATCGGCGCTTTGATCGCCGTGGTGATCGGTACACTCTATGGCGCGATATCCGGCTACTTCGGCGGCCGCGTCGACAGCATCATGATGCGCACCGTCGACATCCTGATGTCGATTCCCTACATGTTCTTTCTGATCTTGCTGCTGGTGATGTTCGGCCGGTCTATTTTGTTGATCTTCATCGGCATTGGCGCCATTTCCTGGCTGGAAATGGCCCGAATCGTGCGCGGCCAGACACTGTCGATCAAGAATAAGGAATACATAGAAGCCGCCATTGCCTCCGGGGTCCGCCCATTCAAAATCGTACTGCGCCATGTGGTGCCCAATCTGCTTGGCGTAGTCGTGGTGTACGCCACCCTGCTGGTTCCGCAGATGATCCTGACCGAGTCATTTATTTCGTTTTTGGGGCTAGGCGTGCAGGAACCACAGACTTCCTGGGGGGCGTTGATCAACGACGGCGCGGGCACCATGCGCTACGGCACCCTCTGGCAGTTGCTGTTCCCACTCGGTTTTTTCATCGCCACTCTTCTAAGCTTTTTCTTTGTCGGTGACGGTCTGCGCGACGCGCTTGACCCGAAAGACCGCTGAGTCACAGGAGCCACTGAATCATGAGTTTATTATCAGTCAAAGACCTGGGCGTCAGCTTCGACACTCTCGATGGCCAGGTCAACGCCGTCAACGGCGTCAGTTTCGACCTGGCCAAGGGCGAAACCCTGGCCATCGTCGGTGAATCCGGCTCGGGCAAGAGCCAGACCGCTTTTTCCATCATGGGCCTGCTCGCCCGTAACGGCCACGCCAGCGGCAGCGTCAAATTCGACGGTGTTGAAATTCTGAACTTGCCGGAACAAGGCATGAACCGCATTCGCGCCGACAAAGTCGGCATGATCTTTCAGGACCCGATGACCTCGCTAAACCCCTTTATGAAAGTCAGCAACCAGATGACCGAAGTGCTGATGCATCATAAGGGCATGTCACGCCGTGACGCTCTCGAGGAATCGATTAAAATGCTCGATGCGGTGCGGATTCCCGAAGCCCGCAACCGCATTCACATGTACCCACACGAATTCTCCGGCGGCATGCGTCAGCGGGTGATGATCGCCATGTCACTGCTGCTGCGCCCGCAACTGCTAATCGCCGACGAACCGACCACGGCGTTGGACGTAACCGTTCAGGCCCAGATCATGAAATTGCTCAGCGACCTGCAGCACGAATTCGGAACTGCCATCATCCTGATCACCCATGACCTTGGCGTGGTCGCCGGAGCCTGTGAAAACACCCTGGTCATGTACGGTGGCCGGGTGATGGAGTACGGCACCACCGAAGCCCTATTCGAAAACCCGAGTCACCCCTATACCCAGGGCCTGTTGCGCGCCATCCCACGGCTCGATCAGGAAGGCGAGGAATTGCTAACCATTCCCGGCAACCCGCCCAACATGCTCAAGCCGCCGCAAGGCTGCCCGTTTCAGCCACGATGCAGTTTCGCGCACGATCGCTGTATTCACACCGAGCCAGCGCTGACAGACAACAACAGCCTGAACCGTGAACGCGCCTGCCACGTAGAACCGGAGGCCCTGGTATGACCGAACACATCCAAGCTGAAAACCTGACAGCCACCACGGCCGATTCGCGTGAAAAACTGCTGTCGGTCCGCGACCTGAAAGTCTACTTCGACATCTTTCCCAAAGGGGCCATGCCGTGGACCAAACCGGGTAAACTGAAAGCCGTCGACGGCGTCAGTTTTGACCTCTACGAAGGCGAAACCCTCGGCGTCGTAGGTGAATCCGGCTGCGGCAAGTCGACCCTGGCGCGAGCGGTGATCCGCATGTTGCCAGTTGAAGGCGGCGAAGTGGTCTGGCTGGGCCAGGATCTGGCCCCGCTGAAAGACAAAGCCATGCGCAACCACCGCAAAGACATTCAGATGATTTTCCAGGACCCGCTGGCATCGCTGAACCCGCGCATGACCATCGGCCAGATCATCGCCGAGCCGCTGGAAACCCATTACCCGAACCTGAACCGCGCGGAAGTCAAAGAGCGCGTCGCCGACATGATGCAAACTGTCGGCCTGCTCCCCAACCAGATCAACCGCTACCCGCATGAATTTTCTGGCGGCCAGTGCCAACGCATCGGCATCGCCCGGGCGCTGATCCTGAAGCCGAAACTGATCATCTGCGACGAACCGGTCTCGGCGCTCGACGTCTCGATTCAGGCCCAGGTCATCAACCTGCTGATGTCACTGCAAAAGAAAATGGGCCTGTCGTTGATCTTCATCGCCCACGATCTCAGCGTGGTCAAGCACATCTCCACGCGCATCATGGTGCTTTATCTGGGCAACGTAATGGAAGTGGCCGATGCGGCGGATATCTACCGCCAACCACGCCACCCCTACACCCAGGCGCTGATTTCAGCGGTCCCGATCCCCGACCCGAAAATCGAACGCAACAAAGAGATCATCCTGATCGAAGGCGACCTGCCCAGCCCGATCAACCCACCATCCGGCTGCGTCTTCCGCACCCGTTGCCCCCGCGCCGACGCCAAATGCGCCGAACAAAAACCGGAGCTGTTGTTCGCCCGGGGCACGCATCAGGTAGCGTGCCACTATCACGACTGAGGGCTCGGGTTTAGTGCATTGCCAGGAGTCCGTGCCAGGCACCGGGTATACCTCTCCAGGGTCGGCGTAAACCCGTCCATGGGGCCTAGACCGCAACGTCCCTGTTGCGGACTACCCTGGAGAGGTATACCCGGCACCTGACACTCAGTATGTTGCAAACTCCAAAACTCGAGATTTAAGAGTTCAGCCCGCGCTGGCTACCGGGTGATTCACAACAACAAAAGGGCTGGTTTTAACCAGCCCTTTTTATCAACTCCGGAAACAACCGTTCAAAAGTTCAGGGGTACTTCCAAACCAATATTGAAGGATGAAGCGTCATAGGTATTCGACCCCGAGTCATACTCCAAGCTAGAGTAGCCTAGAACTATAAACTCCCACCCAGCCCGCAATACGAAACCGGTTGAGCTTTCATATTCGGTGGTATCATTTCCTATCGTCAATTTTGGGCTCAGATGACGAGTCAGGCCGCCACCAACAAATAAACCAGAGCCAATGTCATACCGAGCGGTCAATTCAACCGGAAACGCCGTTTTCGCAACATCGACATTGGATGCCATGGAAGACGAATACTTCCACCCGATAACTGCTCGCAAATCCAGCCCGGTAACCGGGGTTTCCACCAAAGCGCCCCCGTTAAACACAAGGCCATTGCCAGCGTTAAGCTCTTGTTCCGTTCCGTCCGTGTATTGAAGCGTAGCTAATGAATCACCACCAAACTGTCCATCTAACCCAATCAAAGGAGCTGCAGACCATTCCTCTGCCAATACCGACATTGGAATCATCATAACAACCAACCCCATCATGCCCTTCATACCACGAGCCAACCCGGCAAACCCCATGCCCTTCTCCAGTCAATAAATTGAAAAGACATGATAAACAGGCGGGCTGCATTGTTTCAATACGTAACTCACACAAAGAGGCTTCACCGCTTTCGCAACAATCCATTGGCAATATTGCACTGTCCACACCTGTCCGTTTGGTTACAATCGTATCTATTGAGTAACAGCAAAGATTTAGCACTGAATACAGGGCACGATTTACCCGACATATTAAGTGGTGGCTGCCGGGTAGTCCTGTCCGGGGAAGTCTGAGGAATGGATGCCGAAGTCTAGGCCCCATGGATGGGTTCACGCCGACCCCGGACAGGACTACCCGGTTGCCAACACGAACGCCTGGCGCCAAAAGACCACGGAGCCATAGGCCAACGACTTGCGTTACACTGAGCCGACACCAATAAATCAGACGGTGCCAATGGGCATTGTCATTCAAACAACAGGATTTACCCATGCCCGAGTATCGTTCCAGAACCACCACCGCCGGTCGTAACATGGCTGGCGCCCGCGCCCTCTGGCGTGCCACCGGCATGAAAGACGACGATTTTCAGAAGCCCATTATTGCTGTCGCCAACAGCTTTACCCAATTTGTACCGGGCCATGTGCACCTGAAAGACATGGGTCAACTGGTGGCGCGGGAAATCGAAAAAGCCGGTGGTGTTGCCAAAGAATTCAACACCATCGCCGTTGATGACGGCATCGCCATGGGTCACGACGGTATGCTCTACAGCCTGCCCTCGCGCGAAATCATCGCCGATTCGGTCGAATACATGGTGAACGCCCACTGCGCCGACGCCCTGGTGTGCATCTCCAACTGCGACAAAATCACTCCGGGAATGCTGAACGCCGCCATGCGGTTGAACATCCCCGTCATCTTTGTCTCCGGCGGCCCAATGGAAGCCGGTAAAACCAAACTCTCCGATCATGGCCTGGATTTGGTAGACGCCATGGTCATTGCCGCCGACGACAGCGCCGACGACGAAACCGTCGCCGAATACGAACGCAGCGCCTGCCCGACCTGTGGCTCCTGCTCCGGCATGTTCACCGCCAACTCGATGAATTGCCTGACCGAAGCCATTGGCCTCTCACTGCCCGGCAACGGCAGCACCCTGGCCACCCACTCCGACCGCCGCCGCCTGTTTGAAGAAGCCGGCCATCGCATCGTTGACATTGCCAAACGCTACTACGAAGGCAATGACGAATCGCTATTGCCGCGCAACATCGCCAACTTCAAAGCCTTTGAAAACGCCATGGCGCTCGACATCGCCATGGGGGGTTCCACCAACACTATTCTGCACCTGCTGGCCGCCGCCCAGGAAGGCGAAATCGACTTCACATTAAAAGACATCGACCGCCTGTCGCGTCAGATTCCCCAGCTGTGCAAAGTCGCGCCGAACAACCCGAACTACCACATGGAAGACGTACACCGCGCCGGCGGCGTTTACGGCCTCCTCGGTGAACTCGACCGCGCTGGCCTGCTACATTCCGAACTGCCTACCGTTCATTCCGCCACTCTGGCCGAAGGCCTGGCCCAGTGGGACATCATGCGCACTGAAGACTCAGCCGTAAAACAGTTCTTCCGCGCTGGCCCGGCGGGCATTCCCACCCAGGAAGCCTTCAGCCAGTCGACCCGTTGGCCCACGCTCGATGGTGATCGCCAGAAAGGCTGCATTCGCAGTGCCGAACACGCCTACAGCCAGGAAGGCGGCCTCGCCGTGCTGTATGGCAACATCGCCGAAGACGGCTGCGTGGTAAAAACAGCTGGGGTCGACGAAAGCATTCTGACCTTCCGCGGCAAGGCCCGCATTTTCGAAAGCCAGGATTCCGCCGTCGCCGGTATTCTCGACAACCAGGTGAAAGCTGGCGATGTCGTCATCATCCGCTACGAAGGCCCCAAAGGCGGCCCGGGCATGCAGGAAATGCTGTACCCGACCAGTTATCTAAAATCCAAGGGCCTGGGTAAAGACTGCGCGCTGCTCACCGACGGACGCTTCTCCGGCGGCACCAGCGGCCTATCAATCGGCCACGCCTCGCCCGAGGCCGCTGCCGGTGGTGCCATCGCCCTGATTCAGGACGGCGACGACATCGTCATCGACATCCCCAACCGTTCAATCAATGTCGATGTTTCGGATCAGGTGCTAGCAAAACGCCGTGCCGACATGGCAAGCAGGGGTGCCCAGGCCTGGAAACCGGCCGCACCGCGCAAACGCAAAGTCACCGCCGCCCTGAAGGCCTACGCCTTGCTGGCGACCAGTGCCGACAAAGGCGCGGTTCGCAACCTGGATATGCTAAAAGACTGATGTGCAAGTGACCACACCCATGCATTGCGACGCGAGCTGGTTCCAACACCAGGTTCTTGACTGGTACGACCGCCACGGCCGCAAAACCCTGCCGTGGCAACAGCAGAAAACGCCGTACCGGGTATGGATCTCCGAAATCATGCTGCAGCAAACCCAAGTAACCACGGTCATTCCTTACTACCAGCGCTTTATGGAGCGTTTTCCCACCGTTGAAGCCCTGGCCGATGCCCCGCAAGACGACATACTCCACCACTGGACCGGCCTGGGCTACTACGCCCGGGCGCGGAACCTGCACAAAGCAGCTCAGAAACTGACGGAAGACCATAAGGGCGTGTTCCCGGAAACCGTCGAAGCCGTCAGCGACCTGCCCGGCATCGGCCGCTCCACCGCTGGCGCCATCCTGAGCCTGAGCCGGGGTACGGTCGCGCCCATTCTCGACGGCAATGTCAAACGTGTGCTCAGCCGGTTCTTCGCTCTGGAAGGCTGGCCCGGCACCACGGCTAACCTCAGTCAACTCTGGGACTGGGCCGAGCAACTGACACCCGACAACCGCGTCAGCGACTTCAACCAGGTGATGATGGATCTAGGCGCCATGGTCTGCACCCGCAGCCGGCCAAAATGCGATGCCTGTCCGTTACAACCCGAATGCAAGGCCTACCATCAGGGCCGCACCACTGAACTGCCAGCCTCGAAACCAAAGAAAGACAAACCCACCCGCGACACCTGGATGCTGATTCTTCAGGCCCCCGACGGCAACGTCTACCTAGAAAAACGCCCCCAAAGCGGCATCTGGGGCGGCCTGCACAGCTTCCCCCAGTTCGACAACCGAGACCAGGCCGAACAACACCTGGCGCTGACGGGCCTGGAGGCAGACCTGGAAGACTGGACACTCTTCCGTCACACCTTCAGCCACTATCACTTGAACATTCACCCGTTGTTCGTCCCGCTTGCCAACGTACCGAATTCCGTGCGTGAGGCTGCGAGCGATGCAGGCCTCTGGTACCATCCCGGCATCGCCAACCAGGTAGGCCTCAGTGCCCCTGTTAAAACTTTGCTGAGTCGGTTGTTCTGAGGCAAATTTCGGAGTTTGGGGTTTGTGCAGTGCCCGTAGCACGCCTCAGGCTCTGGTTAAACCACTGCGGGGTCGGCGTAAATCCATCCTTGGAGCCTAGGCCGCAACTTCCATGTTGCGGACTACCCCGCAGAGGCTTAACCAGAGCCTGACGCTCATATTGAGCAAACTCCTACACTGTAAAAAACGTTATTTTGATCTTCATCATAAATCAGACTTCAAATACCAAAGGATGCATTCATGACTCGCACGGTACATTGCCGCAAATATGACCAGGAACTGGAAGGCCTCGACAAGCCGCCCTACCCCGGCCCTAAAGGCCAGGACATCTACGACAACGTATCGAAACAGGCCTGGGAAGAATGGCAGGCCCACCAGACGCGACTGATCAACGAAAAACACCTGACCATGACCGACCCGGCGTCTCGCAAATACCTGATGGAGCAGATGGACCGGTTTTTGAGCGGGCAAGACTATGATCAGGCAGAAGGTTACGTGCCGGAGTGACCCACAACAAGTACACTCGCACTGATCAAACAATCGCCAGATTTCGGGAATCTTTAAAAAAATCAAAGATTTAAACCAAAAAAGGTTGACGACAAAACCGAAAATTCGTTTAATACGCCTCGTTCGCGACGCACGGCACACCGAGCACCACGAACACGCCCAGATAGCTCAGTCGGTAGAGCAGGGGACTGAAAATCCCCGTGTCGGTGGTTCGATTCCGCCTCTGGGCACCATCAAGATTCAACGAAAGAGCCTGGCCTGTGCCGGGCTTTTTTGTGCGTGGTTAATATGGAGTCGAACCGTTTTTTACCGGTGGTTCGTTGGATGATCGCCCTCCATGGCGGTCACCCACGGCCGTTCACGAAGCCGAAGGCCACTGCAACACACCACCCCGAATATTGGCGACCTTATCATGACCGGCCTTCTTCAGAATGCTAATCGCCAGTGAGGAACGCTTGCCAGAACGGCACAGTGTGACAACCGGCTTATCAGTGGGCACTTCGCTGACACGGTCACTCAGTTGGCCCAATGGAATTACCATCAGGTTATCCAGTTTTTGCAGCTCTGCTTCCGTCACTTCCTCTTTTTCGCGAACATCAAGAATAGTCACAGATGGTTGATTTTGAATGACCCACTCCGGCTCCACCTCGGCAAAACCAGCCAACGTTATTCGCAGATCGGCCCAATCCGGCTCGTCCGGTAATTTGCCATCTTTCGGTTTGCCTGAGCGCATATTATTCGGCAAGGCTTCATCGATTTTTTTCGGGTGCGGTAGCTGCATGGCATTCATGTAACGCACAAAATCGTTTTCGTTGGAGTCGCCCCCTACTCTTGCATTGAATTCTTTTTCTTCAGCGACAGAGGTGCAGGTACGACCGTTGTAGTCGTGCGCGGGATACAGGGTGCAATTGTCCGGCAGGGTGAAAATCTGACCGTTAATCGACTGGTACAGACGCGCCGGGTCACCTTGCTGAAAATCACTGCGACCACAGCCACGAATGAGCAAGGCATCACCGGTAAACGCTTTGCTCTGGTCGGCCAACACATAGGTCATACAGCCACTGGTGTGACCCGGCGTGGAACGAGCTTCCAGAGCGATATTGGCGACGCCGAAGGTTTGCCCATCGTTCAGCGGTAAATCGACATTTTCAGCTTCTACCGCTTCGGCTGAGCCAATCTGGCAACCGGTCTTTTGCTTAAGCACCCAGGCCGCCGTGATGTGGTCGGCATGGGCGTGAGTGTCGACCACCAGCTTCAGGTTGAGTTTTAACTCCCGAATCAATGCCAGGTCGCGCTGCACCTGCTCGAACACCGGATCGATCAGCATGGCTTCGCGAGACGTTTCGTCGCCGAGAAGATAGGTATAGGTCGACGAGGTCGCGTCATAAAGCTGTCTGAAAATCATATTAACTCCTGCGGCTGTAGGCACACTTATATTAGAATATAATAATATAGGTATAATCTACAGCGTTTCAACCCACTACGTGTCAAGACAAACCCCCTGCTCCGCCACAATCCGGGCCGATAAAAACTAAGCTTGGTTATCATCTGATAAAAGTGTTGCCTCTAAGGTGACCGCCAAATTAAGTGTCAGCGACCAGGATGGCCTATGCGGGGTAGTCTGAGGCACCACAGCATGAGCAACTAACGCAACTGGCTGTCTTTGCTACCCCGGCGGTTATACAGGCTTGGCCCGGAGGCCTCCTGGTCGAGTTCCGTCTGGCAGGCCACGCAGTGGCGTACGCCGGGTACGGCTTTACGGCGAGCCTCGGGGATGGGCGCCTCGCATTCTTCGCAGAACTCGGCGCTGTCGCCCTTGGGTAACTGACTGCGCACGCGTTCGATGGCGTCATTTACCGTAGATTCGATCTGTTCGTTTACAGCGCCGTCTCCGGCCCAGCCGCTGGCCATATAGACCTACCAGGTGAATTATTCACCTCTTAAAGTAGGTGGATAACGCCGGATATCAAGTGCCTTTTCAGAACGACGACTTATCGTAGAAGCCCCATCACGCCGTCATACATCAGTTTGCCACCCGCCGCGACCAGCAACACATAGCAAACCCAGTAAAACCAGGTTTCATTAATTCTATGGTGCATGTACATACCCATACGAATGCCGATCGGTGCCAGTATAACCAATGCCAGGGATGTCATCAGGTTGTTGCCGTCGAGCATCCCCATCCAGGCGTACGGCACCAGTTTGACGTAGTTAACAACGGTAAAAAAGATCACCGTGGTGCCGACAAAGAGCGTCTTGTTCATTTGCTGGGGCAACAGATACATATTGATCGGCGGACCACCGGCATGAACACTGAAACTGGTCAGGCCCGCCAGAGCACCGTAGATCCCGCCGGCAATTTTGCTGACTGGCTTGGCGTTCAGTACCCTGCCGCGCATTTGCTGAGCCACCCAGTTCAAGGCGAATACCAGAGCGATTGCACCCACAAACAGCTTGATATGGTCATCAGACAAATACTGATACGTCGCCGCACCCACCCCGATACCCACCAGCGACGCCGGTAAAATGATGCGCAGATTTGCCTTGTCGTACACCCCTCGGAAGCCCCAGACCGCAAACAGATCCATCACACACAATATGGGCAACATGATGGCTGCAGCCTGACTGGGTGAGATCACCAGCGCCATCATCGGTACCGCGACGATACCCAGGCCACCGCCCATACCGCCCTTGGAGATGCCATACAGCAGGGTAGCGGGAATGGCGAGCAGGTAGAAAATTGGGTCCGTAATCATGGGCACCTTACAGAGTTCGAGACAGTTAAACCGCCATCATACGCAAACCCACCGCAAGCGGCGAGCAACGCGGCGTTGCGGACCACAATTCGTCTACTGTGCTCCGATCTTACCGTCTGTTAACGATCACTATTGACATATGTTTTTTCATATATATGATTTTTCGAATTCCAGCACTTCAGGTCCGTGTTATGAGCCCGAAACAACGTGTTCTCTTTATTTGCACTGCCAACTCAGCCCGCTCATTAATGGCCGAGGCGCTGATGCGAGAGATGGCCGGTGATCGGTATCAAGTGTTTAGTGCCGGAATGGAGCCAAGCCAGGCGGATATGCGGGCGCTGCGAGCCCTAAAAGGGGCGGGCATGTCGACGGACGGGTTGCGGTCAAAATCGCTCGGTGACGTGCTCGACGAGCCATTCGACATCGTGATTACCCTGTGCAACAAGGCCACGCTGGAATGTCAGTCGGTCCAGGGTACGCACCAGACACTCGCCTGGGACTTTGAAGACCCGGTGACCCGCAGTGGCCTGCGTCCGTTCGAAACCACCCTGAACGAACTGAGTGAACGCCTCCAGATGTTCCTGCTGATTCAGGGTAAACCCTTTCGCGCCCGTCAGCACAGCCTGACTCCGCTGGCATTCTTCAAAAACCTGGCCGAGGATACCCGGTTGCGCGCACTACTGTTGATCCACAGTCAGCAAGAGCTGTGCGTCTGTGAACTCACCGAAGCCTTGCAGGAAAGTCAGCCTAAAATTTCACGACACCTGGCGCAATTGCGCAACAGCGGCCTGCTGCAGGACCGGCGCAACAGCCAGTGGGTATTTTACTCCATCAACCCGAATGTACCCGACTGGTGCCTTTCCGTGCTCGATGAAACACTGGCCGCCAATGCCGACTGGGTAGAAGAGGACACTGAGCGCTTACTGGCCATGGGTGATCGGCCCGAACGTACCGAGCAGTGTTGCCCTACAGACTCTAAAGCCAGCCAAAACACGACCCAGGAGATGCACTGATGGGAATCTTTGAACGCCTCCTCTCGCTTTGGGTTGCACTGGCTATCATCACAGGTGCATTGTTGGGCTGGCTGTTTCCGTCGGTATTTGAGGTAGTTGCTGGTCTCGAATTTGCGCATGTTAATCTGGTCATAGCCGTGCTCATCTGGCTGATGATTTACCCGATGATGGTGCAAATCGATTTGTCATCGTTGCGGCAAGTCGCCGATCAGCCCAAAGGGCTGGCGTTAACACTGGTGGTTAACTGGCTGATCAAACCCTTAACCATGCTGGCCATGGGTTGGCTGTTTTTTCGGGTGATCTTCGCCCCCTGGGTAGACCCGGCCACCGCCACTGAATACATTGCTGGCATGGTTTTACTCGGTGTTGCGCCCTGCACCGCTATGGTGTTTGTCTGGAGCCAGCTGACCCGCGGCAACGCCAACTACACCCTGGTTCAGGTATCTGTTAACGACCTGATCATGATCGTAGCGTTCGCGCCACTGGCTGCTTTCCTACTCGGCGTCACGGATGTACAGGTGCCCTGGTCAACTCTGCTGCTGTCAGTTGTGCTCTATGTTGTGCTTCCTTTGATTGCAGGGGTACTGACCCGCAATTGGCTAAACCGGTGTGGTCAGCCCGATCAACTGACATCTTTTCTCGCCACCATCAAACCCTGGTCCATATTGGGTTTACTGGCCACCGTCATTCTGTTGTTCGGTTTGCAGGCAGAAACCCTGATCGCACAACCACTGGCCATTGGCATGATCGCCATTCCATTAACACTCCAGACATATGGCATCTTTATCATTGCTTTCATTGGCGCCTGGTGGTTGCGGTTACCGCACAACATCGCAGCACCGGCGTGTTTGATTGGGTCATCAAACTTTTTCGAACTGGCCGTGGCTGTGGCGATATCGCTCTTCGGCCTGCATTCGGGGGCGGCACTGGCAACGGTTGTGGGCGTATTGGTTGAAGTGCCGGTCATGTTGTCACTGGTTGCCATTGCCAACCGCACCCAACCCTGGATGGATCGTCGCTCGACATCGCCACAACCCACGGCTTCCTGAACTTGCCCTTTACTGTTTATCGTGGAGACACAACATGACACTGAAAATTGGCATCAATGGGTTCGGTCGCATCGGCCGCCTGGCCTTACGCGCAGCCTTCGACTGGCCCGAAGTAGCCTTCGTTAAAATCAACGATCCGGCTGGCGACGCCGCAACGCACGCCCACCTGTTGAATTTCGATTCGGTCCACGGGATCTGGAAACACGAGGCGACATCCGACCGTGATGTCATCCATATCGGCGAACAGCGCATCAACGTCACCCAGTCCAAAACCATTGCCGATACCGATTGGTCAGGATGCGATGTTGTCATCGAAGCCTCCGGTAAAATGCGCGATACCGCCTTGTTAAACGGCTACCTGGAACAGGGTGTAAAACGGGTGGTGGTGACGGCACCCGTCAAACATCCTGACGTCCTGAACGTCGTTATGGGCGTCAACGACGATCGGTACGACCCCGAACTCCATCGCATCGTAACCGCCGCCTCCTGCACCACGAACTGCCTGGCGCCCGTGGTAAAGGTGATTCACGAAAACCTCGTCATTCGTCATGGTTCCATCACCACCATTCACGATCTGACCAACACCCAGAGCATTCTCGACACGCCACATAAAGACCTGCGCCGCGCTCGCGCCTGTGGCAGCAGTCTGATTCCTACCACGACGGGTTCGGCTACCGCCATCATTGAAATTTTCCCTGAACTGAAAGGCCGGTTGAACGGCCATGCTGTTCGGGTACCGCTGGCCAATGCGTCACTGACTGACTGTGTGTTTGAGGTTGAACGCGCGACCACAGCAGAGGAGGTGAATGCTCTTTTAAAAGCCGCCGCAGTCGGTGACCTCAAAGGCATTCTGGGCTACGAGGAACGCCCGCTGGTCTCAGTCGACTACAAGACCGACCCACGTTCCAGCATCATCGATGCACTGTCGACTATGGTCGTTAACGACACCCAGGTGAAACTCTATGCCTGGTACGACAATGAATGGGGTTACGCCAACAGAACCGTGGAACTGGCCCGAAAAGTCGGACTGAGTGATCGATGATTAAACTGCGCGATCTTTCCGCCGGTGTCCGCCAATACCTGGTTGTCACAGGTAATTATTGGGCGTTTACGCTGACTGATGGCGCGTTGCGCATGCTGGTGGTACTGCATTTTCACAGCCTGGGTTACTCGCCACTTGAGATCGCGCTGCTGTTTTTGTTCTACGAATTCTTTGGCATTGTCACCAATCTTGTCGGAGGCTGGCTGGGTGCCAGGCTAGGTTTAAACAAGACGATGAACCTGGGGCTGGCTTTTCAAATCATTGCATTAGCCATGCTGTTGGTTCCGCCCCTCTGGCTCACCGTGCCCTGGGTTATGGCAGCCCAGGCATTGTCTGGCATCGCCAAAGATCTGAATAAAATGAGCGCCAAGAGCTCGATCAAATTGCTGGTGCCGGGCGATCAGCAGAGCCGGTTGTATCACTGGGTTGCCCTGCTTACCGGATCCAAAAACGCGCTGAAAGGCGTCGGCTTTTTTTTGGGGGGTGCGCTGCTCGCTGGTCTGGGATTTCGCGGTGCGGCCGGTGCCATGGCAGTGGCACTGGCATTGGTGTTCGCACTCAGTCTGCGCCTGCTCAAACAGGATCTGGGCAAGGCTAAAAACAAACCCAAATTCAGCCGGATGTTTTCCAAGAGTCCTGCCATAAACGTATTGTCTGCCGCACGGCTGTTTCTGTTCGGTGCCCGGGATGTCTGGTTTGTTGTTGCGCTGCCGGTGTTTCTCAGCCAGGTGCTCGGCTGGCCGCACGTGCAAGTGGGCGCCTTCATGGCGTTGTGGGTCATCGGTTACGGAGTGGTGCAATCTCAGGCACCCCATCTGACTGGCAAACGATCCGGTCGGGTACCCGGGCGCAACGCGACCATTGTCTGGGCAGTATTGCTGGCGGTCATTCCGGCGGGCATCGCCATTGGCCTGATGACAATGGACCCCATAACCACAGTGTTGATTGGCGGTTTGCTGGTGTTCGGTGTGCTGTTCGCGGTTAATTCGTCGCTGCACAGCTATTTGATTGTCAGCTACGCCGATGCCGACGGTGTCTCTCTGGACGTCGGCTTTTACTATATGGCCAACGCTGGCGGACGCTTGCTCGGGACGGTATTGTCGGGCTGGTTGTATCAGGCCTACGGGCTGGAGATGTGTCTATGGGTCTCGACGGGCTTTGTTGCGCTGGCGGCATTGATATCGGTTTGGTTGCCGCAAGGCAGGTCAACTGATCATAAAACCGAAACTGTTGGTTAAATTAAGTTTGTTGCTATGAGCCCGCGCCAGGCACCGGGTAAGTCTGTCCGGGGTCGGCGTGAATCCCTCCATGGAGCCTGGTCCGCAACATCCATGTTGCGGACTTCCCCGGACAGACTCACCCGGTACCTGGCACTCTGTTTAGCGTTTACTGCACACCCAAACTGCGCAAATACTCTTCGTAATTACCAGTGAAATCGGTGATCCCATTTGGCTGCATATCCAGAATGCGCGTTGCCAGCGAGGACACAAATTCCCGGTCGTGGCTGACAAAAATCAGTGTGCCCGGATAGTTCTCCAGCGCCAGGTTCAACGCCTCGATGGATTCCATATCCAGGTGGTTGGTAGGTTCGTCCATCAGCATCACGTTGGGTTTGGTCAGCGTCAGTTTACCGAATAGCATGCGGCCCTGCTCACCACCGGAAATCACCTTCACTGATTTGCCAATTTCATCGCCTGAAAACAGCATACGGCCCAGAGCACCGCGTACCGCCTGTTCGCCCTGAGTAGTCCATTGGGACATCCACTCGAACAGGGTAGCATTGCGGGCGAAATCTTCGGTGTGGTCCTGGGCGAAATAGCCAACGTCGGCACTGTCGGTCCATTTAACCTCACCCGCCTGAGGGGTCAGTTTGCCTGCCATCACGTTAAGCAGTGTCGTCTTGCCGATACCGTTGGGGCCAATGATGGCAATGCGTTCGCCAGCTTCAACCTTGACGCTCAGCTTTTTAAACAGCGGTGCGTCGACCTCGTAACCAAAGGTCAGGTCCGTCAGGGTTATCGCCTGGCGATGCAATTTCTTTTCCTGATCAAAGCGGATAAAGGGGCTAACCCGGCTGGAGGGCTTCACCTCGGCCAGTTGAATCTTGTCGATCTGCTTGGCGCGCGAAGTGGCCTGCTTGGCTTTGGAAGCGTTGGCGGAAAAACGGCTGACAAAGGTTTGCAACTCGGCGATCTGGGCCTTTTTCTTGGCATTGTCCGACAGCAGTTGCTCGCGAGCCTGGGTGGCAGCGGTCATGTACTCGTCGTAGTTGCCTGGGAACAGGCGCAGCTCGCCATAATCCAGATCCGCCATGTGCGTACAGACACTGTTCAGGAAGTGACGGTCGTGCGAAATGATGATCATGGTGCTGTTGCGCGCCACCAGAATACTTTCCAGCCAGCGAATGGTATTGATGTCCAGGTGGTTGGTGGGCTCGTCGAGCAGCAGAACATCGGGATCGGAAAACAACGCCTGTGCCAGCAGTACGCGAAGCTTCCAGCCTGGTGCCAGGGCACTCATTGGCCCGTTATGCTGCTCCAGCGGGATATCCAGACCGAGCAACAGTTCACCGGCGCGAGAATCGGCGGTGTAGCCATCCATTTCGGCAAAGGCTACTTCCAGCTCCGCCACGGCCATGCCATCGTCTTCGCTCATTTCCGGCAATGAATAGATGCGCTCGCGCTCGGCTTTAACCCGCGACAACTCGGTATGGCCCATGATGACAGTATCGATGACGGTTTGATCTTCAAAGGCAAACTGATCCTGACGCAACTTACCCAGGCGCGTATGGGGATCGAGCATAACCTGGCCATTGGTGGGCTCCAGATCCCCGCCCAGAATTTTCATAAAGGTCGATTTACCGCAGCCATTGGCGCCAATCAGACCGTAGCGATTGCTGTTGCCAAATTTGACCGAGACGTTTTCAAACAGGGGTTTGGCCCCGAATTGCATGGTGATGTTAGCGGTGGAAATCAAAGCGAAAACCTATCGACAGTGGCGCTTGGCAACAAGCCAGCGCGAAATGGGCGGGCATTGTACAGTTTTCATGCGCCAATAGGCAGGGGGAGGTTACAGGATTTGTGTAATCCGGAGACAACAGACCTGGCCAACCCAACCCAAAAAAAAGGGCGCCGAAGCGCCCTGGTTTACAATTCCGGATGGATATCAGCCTTTACGGCCTTCGATGCTCAGTTTGCCCGGGCCCATGGCAACGATGAACAGGAAGCCACCGGCGATAGCCAGGTTTTTGTTAAAGGAAATCATCTGCATCTGGTCAGACGGGTCGAAGTGGAAAATGATGCCCGACAGTACACAGAAGCCAGCCAGTAACAAGGCGCCAATCCTGGCCTGGTAACCAATTAACACGGCCAGGCCGCCCAATACTTCAACCAGAATGGTCGGGTAAATCAGGATGCCAGGTACGCCCATCATTTCCATGTACCCCTGGTTGCCTTCCAGACCGGTAATTTTTTGCAGACCACTGATGATGAACATAAAGGAAATCAATACGCGGCCAGCGACCATGGTCAGGGGGGAAATTGCATTCATAATAAAACTCCTAATTGGTATAAGTGGGTGTCTTGCAGCCTTTAGCCGCGAGATGCCGACACTTTAATGCAGCTTAATGACAACTTATATCTAAAGAATTCGAGTTACTTGATTAAGAAATCTGAAGACAGGTTGGTTAGAGTCTGAACAGCGAGGAGGCATTCTGGCAAACCTGTTCCGTCAGGATAGCGCTGTCCATCTGTCGGGCTGCGGCGATGCGTTTCAATATTGACAGCCAGTCCAGCAATGCATTGTCTGGGAGACCGGTGTCAGATGGGTCGGCTGCATTGCGGTATTGATCCGGCACGTGCTGGTCGGGGGCATCGGTTTCCACCAGTATCCGCTCAGCCGGTATTCGTGCGAAAGCGTCCAGTGTTTTGGCCGATTGAAACACCACACTGCCCGCGCCCAGGTAAAACCCGCGGTCAAGGTAGGCCTTCGCCTGAGCATAGGGCCCGACAAAACCATGCACGACCCCTCCCACCCTTGGATAGCGCTTAAGACCCTGCAAGATCCGGTCGTGGGCTTTAACAGAATGAATAATGACTGGCTGTAGACACTCACTGGACACCGCCAACTGCGCCATAAACCAGTCGAACTGATGCTCGGCGGCCGCCGAGCGGGGATGGTGCCTGAAAAAATCTAGGCCGATCTCGCCGATAGCGACGCTATCGCTGTGTTGGTCCAGCCAGGATTCAAGCGATTGGATGTCGGGCGCACTGTCGGGCAGGAACCAGGGGTGATGCCCTGCAGCCAGCAGCACTCTGTCATCCTGACCGAAACGCTGATGCGCCTGGCGCCACTGGTCGGGCCCAGTTCCCGGGATCAGCCAGCGGGCGATGCCAGCGGTTTCGGCGTCGGCCATGCATTGAGGGGCATCATCCAGAAAATCCAGATGGCAATGACTGTCGAATCCGATCATGCCGCCTTCACCTGCTTAAATAATTAAGTTTAGGAGCTCGAGCAGGAGAGACTAACGGCGGGTGCCGGGTGTACCCTATGGGGTCCAATTCCTCCAAGGCAATCCGAACTCCGAAAAATTTGAGTTAGTAGTAACTGTAGCGATTGCGCAGTTCTCTCAGGCGCGCTTCAGCATCCGCCAGGTTGCGGATAATGTCATCGCGCTGTTGCTCAAGGGTGCCCTGGCGCTCTTTCAACAAGGCAATTTCTTCATAAATCACACGACGCTGCTCTTCGGGTGTACTGGCACTGAACAAGGCCGCTTCTTTCTCCAGCAGTTGCTGTTCGATGCGATCTTGCTCGGCTTCATTGCTGCGCTGCTCTCTCTCCAGCCGACTGACCTCGCTGGACACCTGGTATATCTGACGGCCCGCTTCGTAACCGTCCAGAAATTCCGGTTCCAGTGAGGGAGGGCAAATGCCATTGTACCGATAACCGCTGCGCGCGCGATTAAAGCCATTTCTGGGTGTACAGAACGTCAGCAGGCCTTCATCGTGGCCGTCCTGATAGTCACGCAAGTCTGGCGTTACGCCATGCTTGGCACAGGCTTCCCGGTGTGAACCTATTCGCGTATCGGGCTGGCCGTTGGCACCGTCTTCATAACCAATGGCGTACCAGTCTGCCGTCTGGCACTCCTCTTCACTGAGCGTGGCGCAGCCGGCCACTACCGTTGCACAGATCAATACCAACACACCCCAATACTTCATACCTGTTTCCTTCAAAATGAGACGATCCGGGGGATCATAATCCGTGATTCGCCGACGTTATCTGGGAGCCGGGGAGACCACCGTTTATTGTGTAAAGCCTGCGTAATAGTGTCGCACAGTTAGCTGAATCCGTCATGAATGACGACGTATTGAAGCTCCGGTTTCGGAGTTCGGTTTTACTTTGATGCCAAGGGTTTCAGGCACCGGGTATACCGATCAGGGGTCGGCGTGAACCCATCCATGGGGCCTAGACTTCGGCATCCATGCCTCAGACTCCCCCAGATAGGTATACCCGGCACCTGACACTCAGTTGGTTGCGAACCTCCGAAGCTTGAGTTAAAGGAATGGCAAGGCCATCAGGACTGACGTCGGGAATAAGCCCCTTTCGGAATGCTGTGAGGTCGCCACTGCGGAACCAGGCGTTTGGGTTGGTGCAGAAGGTCTTTTATCGAAACCCAATCTATGTCCGGGTAATCAGTCAGTTCCAGGCTTTCAAAAAAAGCAAGCGTTTCCGGGTAAGGGTGGCAAATAACGGTAACCGAGCCATTCTGGCGCGCTATTCTCAACGCCAGTTGCCATTGCTGCTCAATGAATTCAGGAGTGGGTTCATGGTCCAGAAAAACCTGCCGCCGTTTCCAGGGCACGCCCATCTGCTCCGCCATACGCCATCCCTGAGAGTTTGCTACCGTCACACTGTCGAAATAAAACCAGTTGCGATCGAGCAACTCAGCCATAACCCAGCCCATGGCCTCGGCATCGCGCGTCAGCCGACTGCCCATATGATTGCTGAGCCCTTCGGCATGAGGCACCGAATCCATACCCATCGACAAATTGGCGAGTAACTGTTGATCCCCATCGGCCCGGGTCAACCCCAGGGGGCCCAGCGGGAAATCACTTTCATTGGACATGGGCACGTGAACAATGACGGTTTTGCCAACCGCCACCGTCGATTCCGCAAGGGGAATGGTGTAAGGCAGCCCCGGCATTATCGCAATGGTTTTAATAAAAGGAACCTGAATGGCCGCCAGACCAGATTGCCATTGGTTGCCCAGATCATCGACGACTACCGCCACTTTATTGCGGTCTGCGGCCGACGCTAACCCTGAGATGAGCAAGAAGAAGGCGCACAGGCTCGACCACAGAGCCAGGCGCCCCATCGTGTTAACGCGAGGCATTCAGGACGCGCATGCCTTTCAACAACGTCACGGCCTGGAACAGCTGGTAGTCGTCGATGAGCTCATTACTCGCCTCATCGGCGGATTCCTCAGTCTGTTCATTTTGATCGGCTTGTTCGGCCTCTCCGTTCTCGTCGCTACCATTCTCTTCATCACCGTTAAGCAGATGACCGGCAAGGTCGGCTTCTGAATAATAGGGATTGCCGTTTTCCTGGGTGAGTTTGCCCTGATTGACGATAATGTCCGGTTCAATACCCTGAGCCTGGATCGACCGGCCGTTTGGCGTGAAATATCGCGCCGTGGTGAGTTTGATTGCATGATTATCGTTCAGCGGCAAAATGGTTTGTACCGACCCCTTCCCGAAGCTACGCGTGCCCATAATAACACCACGGCGATGGTCCTGAACGGCGCCAGCCACAATTTCAGATGCCGAAGCAGACCCGCCATTAATTAACACCACCAGACTGACACCTTCGCTCGGGTCGTCTGAATTGGCTTCAAACTCACTGGCGGAATTGGGCAGCCGACCTTCGGTGTAAACAATCAGACCCTGGCTGATCAGAGCATCGACCACATCAACCGACGCCTGCAACACACCACCCGGGTTGTTGCGCAGATCGAGCACCAAACCATCGAGCGCACCCTCGTTTTCAGTACGCAGTGACGCCATGGCTTCCACGAAATCGCGACCAGTGCGTTCCTGGAACTGGGATATCCGCACATAGCCGACGCCCGGCTCTATCATTCGATTACGGATGCTGGTGACCTGAATAATGTCACGGGTAATCTCGAATTCGAGCGGCTGAGTCTCACCCTCACGCGCGACCGTCAGACGCACATCCGTACCCGGACGTCCGCGCATCAGGTTGACGGCATCACCAATGCTCATGCCCTTCACCGGCGTGTCATCGATCTGGGTAATCAGGTCACCCGACTGCATGCCAGCCCGATAGGCCGGGGTGTCGTCGATGGGGGCAACAACCCGCACAAAGCCGGTATCATCGAGTGATATTTCAATGCCCAGCCCACCGAATTCGCCACGCGTACTCTCACGCAAGTCTTTGAAATCTTCGGGAGTCAGATAATCGGAATGAGGATCAAGGCCCGACAGCATGCCCTCAATCGCATTTTCAATCAGCTCGCTGTCTTCAACGTCTTCAACGTAAGCCTGCTTGATGCGCTCCAAAACCTGCGAGAACATTCGAACGTCGTCGACCGGAAGGCGCGTTTCTACCCGCTCGGCATGAACGCTGCTCGCGATACCGATGGAAACGCCAATGACCAGGGCGGTAATTGCGCTCAACCAGGGACTGCGGATCAACTTCATAACGGTTCCTTTCACATCTGTGTTGGGTTGTTCTGTATAGGGTTGCCTGATCATAAACATTCAATCATCTGAACTTTGTATTCATATGAACAACAATAATGTCCTAAGACCAAAGCCATAAGTTTAGCGGTTTTCTAGCCAGTTGGCCGGATTTTCAGGACGGCCATTGCGCCGCACTTCAAAATACAGTCCACTTTCGTCAAATCCACCCGAGGCGCCAACTTCAGCCAACGTATCACCGGCCTTCACCCACTCTCCTACGGTACGCAGGAGCGTCTGGTTCCGACCATAAAGGGTCATCAACCCATCGCCATGATCGAGAATGACCAACAGCCCAAAACCATTCAGCCAGTCCGAAAAGACTACCCGTCCATGGTGCACGGCCCTGACGTCTGTTCCGGTAGCTGCTGCCAGCCACCAGCCTTGCCACTTAAGGCCCGAGCTATCCTGAGCCGTGTCATACCGGGCGCGAAGCGCACCGTCCAGCGGCCAGGGCAAGCCGCCTCTAACATCGGCCATGTCGATATCAGCCGGAAAATCAAGATTCATATCCGTCAGTTCCGCCTGCATACGCTCAATCAATTGCGCCAACTGAGCCTGCTCATCCTGCTTGCGCTCCAGCGACTGCTCTGTTTGCGCTGCCTCAGATTGCAAGTTGACCAGAATCTGCGCGCGTCGGTTTTTCTGGGTAGCCGCTTCTGTCTGGGCTTTTGCCAGTTCATCCCGGTCACGGCTCAATTGCTCTGTCAGCCGGGTCTGTTCGCGAATAACCTCAGCCAGACGATTGGATTGTTCAATCCACTGCTGCAGCTGATCATTCTGCTGACGGTTCAGAATCGCAAAGTATTGCATCTGTCTGGCCAGATCCTCCGGTCTTTCACCAGACAACAACAGCTTAATCAGCGGCTGATTGTTCTGTTTGTAAGCCAGACGTAAAATCCCGGCTATCGCATCACGCTGGCCTTCCAGCTGTTGCTCCAGCCTGGCCTGCTCCGCTTCCAGGTCGGTGCGTCGGCTAACCGCCTGACTCAAGCGTTGCGCCAGATCATTCAATTGTCGGTTCAATTGCCCGAGCCTGCGTTCTGTCTCCTCCAGCGCCTGACGCTGTTCCGATACCTCGGCACGATTACGACCAAGCTGTTGCTGCAAGTCGCCAATCTGGGACTGCAATTGCTTCAAATCCCTTTCACGCAGCGTTAGTTCATCTTCAGCAAACGAAATGTTCACCATACTGCAGAGTATTAGCCAGACCAGGGTGCGTTGAAACGCAGTCAATTGAAACACAGATACGGCGAACTCATTCAGATTGGGGTGAGCCCCATCCATATAGGGGCTAGTGTCTGGAGGCAGGCTACCGCAAGCGGTGCCGTGTTTAAAGTAAAGCCGCGAATGCGGCTCACTCATTTCATAGTCTTTACGACCTGTCCTGTCCTGGCCAGCGCCAACGGGGTTCACTGGCTCCAATGGCGCGAAATTACCCGGGCTGAATCAGATTGGTTCCGGTCATTTCCGCCGGAACCTCCAGGTGCATCATGGTCAGCAAGGTCGGGGCGATATCGGCCAGCCGGCCTTCCTTGAGGCTCACGCCGTCTGCCTGGTTACTGACATACACCAGCGGCACCGGGAAAATGGTGTGGCTGGTGACCGCACCCCCGGTTTCCGGGTCGACCATCAATTCAACATTGCCGTGATCGGCGGTGATCAGGCATTCGCCACCGGCCTTGAGCGCGGCGGTGGTAACCCGCTCCAATGCAACGTCCAGCGCCTCGACGGCCTTAATCGCGGCCTCCATTTTACCGGTATGGCCAACCATATCGCCGTTGGCGTAATTGCAGATCACCAGATCGTACTTGCCGGATTCAATGGCCCCAACCAACCGGTCGGTGACTTCCGGTGCGCTCATCTCTGGCTGCAGGTCGTAGGTGGCCACTTTGGGAGACGGCACCAGAATACGATCTTCGCCGCGGTACTCATCTTCACGGCCGCCACTGAAAAAGAAGGTCACGTGAGCGTATTTTTCGGTTTCAGCGATGCGCAGCTGGTTCTTGCCCTGCTGCTCCATCACTTCACCCAGCGTATTCACCAGGTTTTCCGGCGGGTAGGCCACCGGTGCATCGATGTCTGCCGCGTACTCGGTCAGGGTAGTGAAAGTCGCCAGTGACGGACGCACCGAGCGGTCCAGTGTGCTATCGAGCTGATCGTCGGTGAACGCCCGGGTCAGTTCGCGCGCCCGGTCGGGCCGGAAATTCATGAAAACCACGGCATCCCCATCTTGCAAGGTTACCGGCGACGTGCCGTCGGCCCGAATTGAGGTAGCCGGTACGAACTCATCGTCTTTATCCTGCTCATAGGCCGCGTGCAAGGCGTCCATGGGAGTGGAAGCGACGATATCGGCGCTCCCCTTGGTCAGCAGGTCATAAGCGGCCTGCACCCGCTCCCAGCGGTTATCCCGGTCCATCGCGTAATAACGACCGATCATCGAGACGATGCCGCCGACGCCCAATTTCTCCAGCTTGGCTTCCAGTGCCTCGATCGTGGCCAGAGCCGAGCGTGGCGGTGTATCCCGGCCATCCAGAAAAGCATGGACGTACACTTTCGTGGCGCCGCGCTTCACGGCCAGATCGACCATGGCGTGAAAATGATCTTCATGAGCGTGAACGCCACCGGGAGACAACAACCCCAGCAGATGAACCGCCTTGCCTTCCTTAACCGCGCTGTCGACGGCGCCGGTTAGGGCCGGGTTCTCAAAAAAATCGCCATCTTCGATGGCCTTGGTCACCCGGGTCAGCTGCTGGTAGACAATTCGCCCGCTGCCCAGGTTCATGTGACCTACTTCGGAATTGCCCATTTGCCCATCCGGCAGGCCGACATCCATCCCCGAGGTGTGAATCAGGCTATGGGGGTAGTCATTCCACAGCCGCTTCCAGGTCGGCGCATTGGCCTTTTCAATCGCATTGGATGCGGACGTTTCGCTGTATCCAAAGCCATCCAGGATTAACAGGACGGCCGGTTTAGCAGGTGCCATGATTCAACCTCCGGGCAAAATGTAGGAAAATTACAATTTCATAAGTGTACTGGCTCCCCGGCCATCTGGCGAATATTTTGGCGAATCGGGCCGACAACCCGATGCGATGAAAAAACCGGCCTCCTCTATAGGCATGTCCGGGCGCTGGTGTATACTGCCGCGCTCACTTTTTCATCGAACTGCAGAGCCCTAATCATGTTGGAGCAAATATTTGAATTCGTTATCAATCACTGGATCCTGGCATCCATCTGGGTTGCCCTGCTGGTCCTGCTGATTGTGACCGAAGGGAGCAAAGGCGGCTCGGCGGTCTCACCGCAACAGGCCACCCTGCTGATCAACACCCAGGATGCAAAGGTGCTGGACGTGCGCTCGAAAGAGGATTTCCGCAAAGGCCACCTGCCCAATGCCATCAACATCCCGGCCCGTGATGTGGAACGTCGGCTGTCTGAACTTGAAGCCTATAAAGACACCCCCATCATTATCGTGTGCAAAACCGGTACGTCGTCCGGCGCCAGTGGCGCTTTGCTGGCCAAGGCCGGCTTCACCCAGTTGCACAAATTGCGGGGTGGCATTATGGAGTGGCAAAACAGCAGCATGCCGCTGGTTAAGTCCTGAAATCGGAGCCGTCTGACCATGTCTACCACCTCGCCAGTTACGCTTTACACCACCGCCTGGTGTCCCTATTGCCTGCGCGCCAAGCAATTACTGGATCACAAGGGCAGTGCCTATCATGAGATTCGGGTCGATGGTCAGCCGGAACTGCGTCAGGAAATGATGCAACGCAGTGGCCAGTACACAGTGCCACAAATATGGGTCGGCGAGCGCCATGTTGGTGGCTGCGATGAGCTTTATTCCCTGGAACGCGCAGGTCAGCTCGAACCTCTGCTGGCAGAGGCTGCGCAGGCCGGGTGACGGCCTAACAGCACCTGATCAGCGACCCTTAATCACCCTAACAATAAATGAAACGGATTTTTTGGAGTCCCCATGACCGAACAACAAAAACCCCAGTTTGCCATTCAGCGCATTTATACCCGCGACGTATCGTTCGAATCGCCCAATGCGCCCGCCATTTTTCGTGAAGAATGGAAGCCCCAGATCAAGCTGGACCTGAACACCCGCACCCGCACTCTCGACGAAAATGTCGTCGAAGTGGTACTGATCATCACCGTTGAAGCCAAAATTGGCGAAAAAACGGCCTTTTTGACTGAGGTTCAGCAGGCCGGTGTGTTCACCGTTGCTGGCTTCCCGGATGAAACCCGTGATCAGATGATTGGCGCCTATTGCCCGTCAGTGCTGTTTCCCTACGCACGGGAAGCCGTCGATACCGCCGTCACCAAGGGCAGCTTCCCAGCTCTGATGCTGGCTCCGGTCAACTTTGATGCACTTTACCTGCAAAACAAGAAAGGTGAAGACGAGACTGAAACTGCTGAGCAACCGACGACTAACTGAGCACTTTGACAACTGACCACTAAAACGAGGGTGGGCTCGAATTCGACACCGGATTTGGGCCCACCCTCTTAATCACTGGCGATCACTACCCGGCTTTAGTAAGGTGCCAGTCTGACATCATGCTTTAAGACGGTGGGGACATCCTGTGGATCAGGATCTGGTAGCGTCGCTGTTAACCTCGGCTTTTGAGCAGAGCAGTACTGCCCAATGGCTTTGTGACAGTCAGGGTCGCATTCTTAAATCCAACCAGACTATGATGGACTGGCTGGCTACTGATACATCGCATTTGAGTAATACCAGCCTATCTTCCTGGTTGCCGGACGTACATCCCGACCATCTGCAGCAGATGCACGACCGCACTGTTCGCATCCTGACACTGCTGCTCGCCGACCACACAATCTCGGTCAAAGCGACCTTTCAGCCCATTACAACCTCATCTGAACGGAATTTCTGGATCAGCCTGCTGCCAGCAACGGATATCCGTGAGCCGGCTCACCCCATGCAAACCCTGTTCGACAGCAGCCAGGACGGCATCACTTACAGCCTGCTGGACGGCACCATACAGCTCGCCAACAACGCCTATCTGACCATGACCGGCTACACCCAAAGTGAATTGAGCCAGCTGACCTTTAATGAAATGACACCGCCAGGCTGGGAAGACATCGATTCGGAAATCGCGCATCAGGTAGAGGAGCGCGGCTATTCTGATGTGTTTGAGAAAGAACTGTTGCACCGTGATGGCACCATCATTCCAGTTTCCACCCGGGCCACGGCCGTGCGCGACCGGGATGGCGGGATCTCAGGCAGTTGGGTAATCGTAATCATCCGCGATATTCGAGCCTACAAACGCGTTTTGAACGCACTGGAACACAGCCAGAACATGCTGGAACAGACCAACCGCATGGCGCGGGTCGGCGGCTGGGAATATAACGCCCAGAATCGTCAGTTCACCCTGACTGACGAATCGCTCCGGATACTGGCCATTCCCCGCACCTTCAATACCAGCCTGACCAACATCCAGAAACTGTTCAGCGAGGATTCGCAAAACCAACTGTTCAAACAGATTGGTCATACCCTGGAAGGCGGACTGGCATCAGACCTTGAGATTCCACTCGATGGTTTCGAGCCGCCCCGCTGGTTGCGCATCACCGCTCAGCCCGCCATCGATACCCAGGGCGTCACCTACGTTGTGGGAGCGGTTCAGGACATAACCGAATTTAAAAACCGGCAGCAAAGCCTGGAACAGGATCGGGATGAGTTCCAGCGCATGGCCTTCCATGATTCCCTGACCCAGCTACCCAACCGCCTGCTGCTCGAAGACCGCTTCCGGCAACTGAATTTTCAGGCTAACCGGTGCAATGGGCGTGTCGCCGTCATCGTCATCGATCTGGACGACTTCAAAGACATCAACGATCGCCACGGACATCCCGCTGGCGATGCGTTGCTGCGTGCCATCGCCAGCCGCCTCACCCAGACCGTGCGCCAAAGCGACACCGTAGCCAGGCTGGGTGGTGACGAATTCATCATTCTCGCCGCCCTTGAAGATGCCGACGCAGCCTCTCTCGTTGCCAGCAAAGTCCATGAACAACTGCAAAAACCAATCGACTGGGACGGAGCAGAACTCTACTGCAGTTGCTCCCTGGGCATTGCACTGTACCCCGACCAGGGCGATGATTTCAGCACCCTGTATCAGGCTTCCGATCTGGCCATGTACAAAGCCAAAACCACCGGTAAAAACCGAATGGAAGTATCCGGGCAATAATCCCACCCAAAAAATGTCATGATTCGTCCGGGCTGGCACCAGCACGAAACACATGTTTCAATACCGTTTTAATTGTTCCGGAACAGGCCTGTGACCGAGTCTGATCTGCTCGCCGAGCGCATCCAGCAACACTGGCATGTATTGCCCGCCGCCGAACGCCGGGTAGCCCTATTTGTGGCAGCCCAGGCACGACTGGCTGCCACCTATTCACTGACCGAACTGAGCCAGATTCACACCGTCAGCAAGGCCACCGTCAGCCGGTTATTTCGCCGCCTGGGATACGAAGACTTCAACCAGGCGCGTGAAGCGATGCGCCAGCAACCAAACCCGGGCAGCCCACTGGCCAGGCCGATCACCCAGGCCGATGATCTCTACCACCACGTCCAGCAGGAAACCAGCAACCTGTCAGGCTGGTTGTCTGAAACCAGCCTGCAGCACAGCTCCAAAATCATCGACCTGCTCTTTACCGCGCGAAGCCTATACTGCCTGGGCCAGCGCAATAACTTCCCGCTGGCATTACACGCCCATACCCAATGGACTCAATTGAGAGCGAACACCCGCCTGATTCCACAGCCGGGACAATCGCTGTCTGAACACCTGGTACAACTGGACGCAGACGATGTCATCGTCGTATTTGGCTTCAGGCGGCGCTACCGTGGCTTTCAGCAATTACTCAAAACCCTGTTGCGCAACACGGCCAAAACCGTCCTGATCACCGAGCCCGACTTCCCGATGCAAACCCAACTAACCGCTCACATTCACTTATCGATCGAGAGCTGCGGGCCGTTCGCCAGCTATGCAGCCCCAATGAGCTGGATCGCGCATGCATCGAACGGCATGATGCAGCACTTCCCCGAGGCCACACGCCAACGCATTGAGCAGATAGAACAGCAGTATCAGGAACTGGGGGAGCTGGAGCCTTGAACGGCCAATAACTTCTGCGAAGTCTTAGTCTTTACCCTGCTCTATAAGTAACATTTGTTTCACTTATAATTTAAAGAAACAAATGTTACTTTATTCTCATTGCCAAACTGCGGAGCCGCCGCCATGCCATCTTTACCCTTATCCCGACTGTCTCCCCCTCCCCGTTTGCTGATGGGGCCAGGCCCGATCAATGCGTACCCTCGGGTGCTCAATGCCCTGTCGACTCAACTGATCGGTCAATACGACCCGGTGATGACGGGCTACATGAACGACGTGATGGCGCTGTACCGGAAGGTCTTTGAAACCAGCAACCACTGGACGCTGATGGTCGACGGTACCGCCCGTGCCGGCATCGAGGCGGTGATGGTTTCGGTCATTGAGCCAGGAGATAAAGTCCTGGTGCCCATCTTCGGTCGCTTTGGTCATCTGCTGACCGAAATCGCCGAACGGGCGGGTGCCGAAGTGCATACCCTGGAAGTGCCCTGGGGAGAGGTATTCGAACCGCAAGTGATCGAAGCGGCCCTGGCGCGCATCCGGCCGAAATTGCTCGCCACCGTGCAAGGTGATACCTCAACCACCATGCTGCAACCACTGGAGCACCTCGGAGCCTTGTGTCGCAAATACGATACCCTGTTCTACTGCGACGCAACCGCCTCCATCGGCGGCAACCCTCTGAAAGTAGACGACTGGGGGCTCGATGCCGTCTCGGTGGGTTTGCAAAAATGCCTGGGCGGCCCATCCGGCATTGCGCCGATCACCCTGAGTGACCGCTTCGTAAAAACCATACGCCGTCGCCACCACATCGAAGCCGGTATTCGCACCGAAGATGACACCGATGCCCTGGGCCCGCGCATTCGCTCCAACTACTTCGACCTGCCAATGATTCTCGATTACTGGAGCGAGAAACGCCTGAACCACCACACCGAAGCCACCAGCATGCTGTATTGCGCCCGCGAATGCGGCCAGGTATTGCTCGAAGAAGGGCTGGAAGCCAACATCGCCCGCCATAAAATTCAGGGCGATGCCATGCTGGCCGGGCTGATCGCAATGAACCTGCAACCCTTCGGCGACCTGCGCCACAAGATGCACAACGTCTGCGCGGTCTACATTCCCGAAGGCGTCGACGGTGAAGCCGTACGCACAACGCTGCTGAACGACTACAACATCGAAATCGGCACCAGCTTCGGCCCACTCAAAGGCAAAGTCTGGCGCCTGGGCACCATGGGTTACAATGCCCGTACAGACGCCGTACTGGTCACCCTCGCCGCACTGGAAAACACCCTGCGCCGTGCAGGACACACCCTGACCGCGGGCGCCGCAACAGACGCCGCCTATACGGTCTACCAAAACGCAAAACAAGGAATCGCATCATGAACACCCTGGGCGAACGCGCACTATTATGGTGCGACGACCTGGCCAAACTGACCCAGACGCCAGGCCTGATGGATCGCCGCTATCTAACGCGTGAACACCGCCTGGCCAATGACCGGGTCGCTGGCTGGATGGACGGCATCGGCCTGCAAACCTGGCAGGATGCGGCGGGTAATCAGTGGGGCCGTCTGGCCGCGGCTGATCCCGATGCACCAGTGGTCGTCATCGGCTCTCATCTGGATACCGTACCCAATGGCGGTATTTATGACGGCATCCTGGGTGTCGTGTTGCCCCTGCTGGTTATCGAATCCCTCAAAAAAGACGGGGTGACCCTACCCTTTCATCTCGACCTAGTCGGTTTCGGCGACGAGGAAGGCACCCGCTTCGGCGCCACCCTGCTCGGCAGCCGGGCCATCGCTGGCACCTGGGATTCAAAATGGGAAACTCTGAAAGACGCCAACGGCCAGACTCTGCCCGAGGCCTTAGATGCCTTTGGCTTGAACTACGCCGAGGTCAATCAGGCCGCCCGCACCGCCACTCCACCCCTGGCGTTTCTGGAAATGCACATCGAACAGGGCCCGGTACTGGAATCAGAAGACCTGCCAGTCGGCATCGTAACCGCCATCGCTGGCGCCCGGCGCTTTAACATAGAACTGACCGGCATGGCCGGCCACGCTGGCACCGTACCCATGCACCTGCGCCAGGATGCCCTGGCCGCAGCCGCTGAGATCACTCTGATTGTCGAGCGCGTCGCCCGCGAACACGGCGTAGTAGCCACCGTCGGTCGCATGAGCGCACAGCCGGGCGCCGTCAACGTCATCGCCGGACAGGCCAGTTTCAGCCTCGACATCCGCAGTGAACAGGATAGCGAACGCGACGCCGCCCTAACCATGATCTGGGACACCGCTCGCGTCGCCTGCCACGAACGCGGCATCCAGATGCAATGGCAGGAAACCCACGCCGCCCCAGCCGTCAGCTGCGCCGACCATTTGCAACTGGCCCTGGCCAGCGCCATCGAAGCCGAAGGCCTTCGACCCCGCTACCTGGTCAGCGGCGCCGGTCACGACGCCATGGCCATGGCCGCCTTGTGCCCGGTGGCCATGCTGTTCATGCGCTGCGAAAAGGGCATCAGCCACCACCCCGATGAAGCGGTCACCGCCGAAGATGTCAACATCACCGGCAAGGTGATGCGTGGCTGGATAGAGGCGTTGGCTAGGGAGTCGGCGCGGGTCGGCTAGTGCCATGAGTTAGAAATTCGCAGCACAAGTGGCACAATTTATACGGTGCCAATCGGAGCATCAGGTACGTCTATTGGAGGTACGTCGTGAACCCATCCATGGGGACTCGGAGACCGCATCCATGCGGTCTAACGACCTCCAATAGACGCACCTGATGCTCCTTGGACTACCTGAGGTTAAATCAGCACGAATTTCAAACTCATGGCACTAGCCTGGAATATCCACCATCAAAAGGGGTGCAGGGTAATGTCATGCAGCAGCGGGCAGGAAGCCCACGTCCCGGTCAGCGGCACAGGGATGTGCCTCTGAACGCGGGCGAAATGACATTGGCCTGCACCCCGAGCTCATGGCACCGAACTGTATTCAACGGGACCCGAAAGCAACCACCGCAATAAAAATACTAGCCCCCAGCACCGTTCAACGATCTGGTGCGTAGACGCCAACGTTAGTGAAGCCTGCGTCTTGCAGATGCATAGCGTGCAGTTTGCTCATGACGCCCTTGTCGCAATACAGCAGATATTGTTGGTCCTGATCCAGCCCGGCGAACTTGCGGTTCAGGCTGTAGAAGGGAATCTGCATGACGGGCGTGTCCATCTCTGGCAGCGGCGCATCGTCCGCTTCGGCTGGGTGGCGAACATCAATGACCACCGCCTGGTCTGCCGTAGACACCGTATTGATGCCCATCGACAGGTCATCCTGTGAATTCCAGGTCAGGGTTTCAATGCTTTCGCGGCGCGCACTGGTGATTGCCGCATCAAGGACAGTCCAGTCAAAATCGGCCTCGGCCGCGTGAACGTCGGCTCGTTTGCACGCCGCATTGGGTTTGCGTGAAATGACGCCGCAGAATTCCGGCATTTTCTCAGCATAGGTGGCTGTGCCAATGGCGCGAGCCTGATCGATAATGTCTGGCTTGCCGGTCACGATAAGGGGGCGCAGCACTAGTAAATCGGTTACTTCATCAATGTGGCTCAGGTTCGGCAATGTTTGGCTCGATACCTGGGCTAATGCCTCGCCGGTTACTACCGCAGGAATACCCAGATCCGTCGCAATCTTTTCCGCCGCACGCATCATCATGCGCTTGAGCACCACACCCATATAACGGTCTGGCACCTGAGTCAGAATTGCCTCGACCATTGCCTCAAACGGCACCGTCACAAACAACACCCGGTGCGAACTGCCGTATTTTTTCCAGAGGTAATAGCTGACTTCTTTCACGCCGTTTTCGTGCGCCGAACCACCCAGATTAAAGAACAGGAAGTGGCTTTTTACGCCGCGCCGAATCATCTGGTGAGCCGCTACCGTCGAGTCAAACCCACCGGACACCAGCGTCATCACCTCATCCTGAGTACCCAGGGGGTAGCCACCCAGGCCTGGCCGCTGTTGTTGCACCACAAACAGGCGGTCATGTTTGATTTCGAGCTTAACCACCACATCCGGATCTTTCAGCCGGACCCCCGCTGCCGCTGTGCGTTGGTTCAGCCCACCGCCAACATAGCGCTCCAGTTCCACCGAAGTGAAGGTGTGATTACCATTGCGCTTTACCCGCACACAAAAGGTTTTGCCCGCCAGCGCCTCACCCCAGACAGACTCGGTATCGGCCAATATCTGATCAACATCGCCCAGTTCAAATTGCAGTACCGAACTGACCTGAGCAATTCCTGGAATACACTCAAGCGCAGTCGCGACAGCCTGATTAACGTCATCTGTCGTTGTATCCGGCGTGCGCACAATGATGCTGTCCCAGTCATTACGTATCACCACCTCCGGGCAAATACGACGCAACACGTTGCGCATGTTCTGCGCCAGACTTTTGACCATCAGCTTGCGCACGGGCCGTGTTTTAATGGTGATTTCAGGGAACAACTTGGTTACAAACTTCATAACTGATCAAATATTACGCAGCGGGAAAGGGCGCGGGATTATACCCGTCTACCCCGTCTTTTTCACGCCAGGGTTACAAACCTTTGCGGACACCTCTCAGATGGGCGAAATGCCCGCCTCGCCCTGTTTTCCGGCACGACCGAACTCTTACGCACCAAATCAGTGCCCTACCACAGTGCAAGACCCCTAAAAACGCACCGCATTGGTGCGAACGAAACGACTAAAACGGTAAGCAAGCTGCCGGAAGCCCCCATTCCTTCACCTCCTTTAGGGCTGGCACAGGCCTTGCTAAACCAGTGCACACAGTTAGTGCTCAGATTCCAACGGCTTTCCAGCCTGGCCTAACAGGTGCCCTGGCATCAACCAGGTGGTTAGCCGGTGAAAACAGCAGCCAATTATGCGATGCTGCTGCCATCGCCTGAACTTGTCACACTGAATCAAAGCTCACCGGCCATCGGCCGTTTAACTTGGAGACTTATCATGTCAGAACATACGATGAAACTGATTGCAGAATGCGAAGCACGCTGGGTAGATATGCGCTTTACAGACAGCAAAGGTAAAGAGCAGCACGTTACCATTCCCGTTTCGGAAATTGATGATACCTTTTTCACTGAAGGTAAGATGTTCGACGGCTCTTCTATTTCTGGCTGGAAAGGCATCAACGAATCCGACATGATTCTGTTGCCTGACGACTCTGCCTCCATGATCGACCCGTTCTTTGAAGACCCGACCGTTATCGTTCGTTGTGACATCGTCGAACCATCAACCGGCGAAGGCTACAACCGCGACCCGCGTTCTGTTGCCAAGCGTGCAGAAGCCTATCTGGCCTCAACTGGCCTGGGCGACACAGCCCTGTTTGGTCCTGAGCCGGAATTCTTCGTTTTCGACGACGTAAAATGGGGCTCTGACATTTCCGGTTCTTTCTACAAGATCGATTCCGAAGAAGCAGCCTGGTCTTCCGAGCGTGTTTTCGAAGACGGTAACCTGGGTCACCGCCCGAAAGTCAAAGGCGGCTATTTCCCGGTACCTCCGGTCGACAGCCTGCACGACCTGCGTGCCGCCATGTGCGACGCCATGGAATCCATGGGTCTGGAAATTGAAGTACACCACCACGAAGTGGGCACGGCCGGTCAGTGTGAAATCGGTGTTGGCGCCAACACGCTGACCAAGAAAGCCGACGAAGTTCAGGTACTGAAGTACTGCGTGCATAACGTAGCCCATGCCTATGGCAAAACCGCTACCTTCATGCCCAAGCCTCTGGTCGGCGACAACGGCAGCGGCATGCACGTTCACATGTCATTCTCCAAAGACGGCGTGAACCAGTTTGCCGGTGACGAATATGCAGGCATGAGCGAAATGGCCCTGTTCTACATTGGCGGCATCATCAAGCACGCCCGTGCTTTGAACGCGTTCGCCAACGCCTCTACCAACTCGTACAAGCGTCTGGTTCCTGGCTTTGAAGCACCGGTTATGCTGGCCTATTCCGCCCGCAACCGTTCTGCCTCGATCCGTATTCCGTACGTGACTTCGCCGAAAGCCAAGCGTGTCGAAGTGCGTTTCGGTGACCCGACAGCGAACCCGTACCTGATGTTCTCTGCCTTCCTGATGGCTGGCCTCGACGGCATCAAGAACAAGATCCACCCTGGCGATTCTGCCGACAAGGATCTGTACGACCTGCCGCCGGAAGAGCAGAACGACTACCCAACAGTGTGCAGCAGCCTGACTCAGGCGTTGGACGCGCTGGATCAGGATCGCGACTTCCTCAAAGCCGGTGGTGTGTTCGACGACGACATGATCGATGCGTACATCAAGCTGAAGCGTGAAGACGTAGTAACGCTGGACATGACGACTCATCCGGTCGAATTCGACATGTACTACTCTGTCTAACGGCTTGTCTGTCTAGTAACTTGCAGACCAGTTAGCAGGTCGAAAAGCAAGAGAGTCAAAAAAGCCGACCCGGGGGTCGGCTTTTTTATTTTAACTCAGTGGATGTTCCGCCAACCAATGCCGCGCGATTGACTCGCGAGTCGTGATCCACACCTTGTCGTGCGCCAGTACATGATCAACGAAACGCTTCAAAGCCGCCAGGCGGCCCGGACGACCGACCAGACGACAATGCAAACCAATGCTCAGCATCTTGGGCACGGTTTCGCCTTCTTCGTACAACACATCAAAGGCGTCGCGCAGATAGCTGAAGAACTGATCACCACTGTTAAAACCCTGTGGCGTCGCAAAACGCATGTCGTTGGTATCCAATGTATAGGGCACCATTAACAGCGGACGGCTGTAGTTCAAATCATAATAGGGCAGATCATCGGCGTAGCTATCGGCGCAGTAGAGAATGTCGTCGCGCTCGGCGATCAGCTTCAGGGTATTGGGTGAGGTGCGGCCAAGGTACCAACCCGCTGGCGTTGAACCGGTCATCGCGCGGTGAATGTCCAGCGCCCGTTCAAGATGGTCACGCTCAACCGATTCGGGAACGTGCTGGTAATGAATCCAGCGGTATCCGTGGGAGGCTATTTCCCAATTGGCTTTAAGCATGGCCTCAACGGCATCAGGGTTACGCTGCATGGCCATCGCCACACCAAAAACGGTAACCGGTAGGTTGCGCTCGGTAAACAGACGATGCAATCGCCAGAAACCGGCCCGGCTGCCATACTCGTAGAGACTTTCCATACTCAGATGCCGGTCAGCGTAGGATTGTGCACCTACAATGTCCGACAGAAACCGCTCCGATTCGGAGTCACCGTGCAGAATGCACTGCTCCCCCCCTTCTTCGTAGTTAATCACAAACTGAACCGCCACCCGGGCATTACCGGGCCAGTTTGCCTTGGGCGGATGCGCACCATAACCGATCAGGTCTCTGGGGTAGGAAGGATCAAAGGTCGGGTGATTCACACACATCTCCTGAATTACTTGAGTCATACGCAACGAACAGGCAAATATTTAGGCACGAATCAGCCCGCTAAACAATTCATAACGCATGTCGCGAACGCTATAGTTACCATTGATCACTCAGAGCTGCCTGCCATGTTAACTGCAACAGGCTTCGGAGACCCCTCACCCCTGCTGGTAGTCTGTGCACCGCACCGGCCACCCAGTGTTGAGCTCGAATACTCCAAGTCCATTTCACCTTTATCAGGCGACGACCTACACCAGCTGATTCAAGCCGGAGGCAATCACTGGCGCAAGATTTTCAACCTCTACGCAAAATTACTGCATGGCCTGTTGCCACTGGAACCCGACTGGAAAAGCTGCCGCGAGCAACGCTTGCTGAGATCCGGCGCGGCATGTGCATTGGTTTTTGAGCAACTATGGACGCCCAAACCTGGGCAGCTTTGCCTGGTGATGGGTCAGACCTATGGGCGTTCCCTGGGCTGGCTGGCCAGTGATCAGGTGTTGCCCGCTGAACACCCCTTTGTTCAGCACCCGGAACAAACGGTCATCGTGACCCCTTATTTCGATTACCGGCAACTCTCGAACGCCCGCCTGGCTATACTGGTAAATCAGATCAGGAGCCATCATCCGCACTGGCTCGCGGCCTTCTCTGAACGAACGCACCAATATAGTGCAAACATCTGATACCCAACGGCAAAAACAGAGAAGACGCGAGTCACACCAAGGCGCCAGACAATTGAGCCTTTACCTTTCCTGACCAGTCGGTCATATTATGACCTTGAACTTGCTTTGAGTTTGGCCTTAATAATCACCCCATACTGTACAGGCCATGCTCAACACAGCAGCAACTGACATGACAACAAAGTGCAACCAGGCTGCTCCCCGGCAATGTACCGCACAGCGGTATCGGCCAGCCTGGCATCCGGGTTGTCTTTGAGAGGCGCTATGACCGACTTTCTATTAAATCGCCAGCCCGTGACTCTGGCCACAACCGACCCCGACCTCACGGTCCTGGACTATCTGCGTGAGCAGGCGCATCTGACTGGCACCAAAGAAGGCTGTGCCTCGGGTGACTGTGGCGCTTGCACCATCGTTGTTGGCGAACTGACTGATCAGGGCCTGCGTTATCGCAGCCTGAACAGCTGCATCACCTTTGTGCACAGTCTGCACGGCAAGCAACTGCTCACGGTCGAACATCTGGAGCAGGAAGGTGCCTTGCACCCAGTGCAGCAGGCATTGGTCGAGCATCATGGCTCCCAATGCGGGTTTTGCACGCCGGGTTTTGTGATGAGTCTGTTTGCGCTCTATCACAGTGACGCGCCACCCAACCGGGAAGCCGTGCTAACCGCCCTGTCTGGCAACCTGTGTCGCTGTACTGGCTATCGCCCGATTATCGATGCGGGTGTGGCTTTGCTCAAAGATCGCCATGGCGATGCCTTCAGTGCTGATCTTGCCAACATCGAAGCCGAACTGAGAAGTCTGGAAACGCCGGTGTTACCCGAAGAAACAAAATCTGACCATTCGGTTGGTTTTTGGAAACCCACAACTCGCCGGGAACTGGCCAAAGCGCGTTCACAGGCACCCGGTGCTCGTTACACTGCCGGCAGTACCGATCTCGCGCTGGAAAAGACTCAGCGCCTGACCGACCTGGACGCCCTGATTGATTTAACCGGAGTAACCGAGCTGAACCGGTTAACCGTGGATGTTAAAGGTTTGCACATTGGCGCTGCCGTCAGCTACACCGACCTGGAGCCAGCCCTGTTGGCCGATTACCCCGAAGCCCGTGAATGGCTCGAGCGCCTTGGCTCCCGCCCTATTCGGAATCGGGGCACCTTGGGTGGCAATCTTGGCAATGCTTCACCGATAGGGGATACGCCGCCGTTACTGATCGCTCTTGGGGCCAGTGTGACACTCAGCAATGGCCATACTGAACGCTCGGTCCCAGTCAGTGAACTGATTACCGGTTACCGCCAAACGGTTCTCGCGGAAGATGAATGGATCGATACCATTCACATTCCACGGCGCAAGCCTGGCAGCCAACTGCGAGCCTATAAAATCTCAAAACGCTTCGAAGACGATATTTCCACGGTCTGCGCAGTGTTCTACCTTGAGACCGACCATAACGATAAGGTCACTTGCCTGCGTGCCAGCTTTGGCGGCCTGGCGGCGACACCCCTTGTGTTATCCGACTGGCAGAAACAGCTGACCGGGCAGCATTGGCCCAGCGTAGCGGTAAATGAACTCAGCCAAACGCTTGCTGACAATCTGGCGCCGATCGACGATGTGCGTGCCAGCGCCCGCTACAGAGTCCAGGTCACCGCCAATCTGTTCAAGCGGTTTCACCTGGAAACGACTCAGCCTGACATCCGATCCCGGGTGCACATTCATGGAGGGCTCGACCATGCGTAAGCTCACCGAATCCCGACTGCCTGCGGCGGCATCTCAGGGTCATCGCGGTGCGGCCGTGGCGCACGAAAGCGCAGTCCGTCAGGTCACCGGGCAGGCACGCTATGTCGATGACCTGCCGGAACCGGCCAACCTGCTGCACGCCGCCGTCGCGCTGTCTGATGTTGCAGCCGGGGCGCTGGAGTCACTCGACATCGGCGAAGTCGCCACAGCACCTGGGGTCGTCGCTACATTGACTCTTGGCGATGTCCCCGGCCATACCGACATTGGCGCCGTCTACCCCGGTGACCCAATATTGGCTGATAGAGAGATTCTGTTTCACGGCCAACCCCTCTTTGCCGTCGCTGCTGAAAGCGTCGAACAGGCCCGGCGGGCGACCTTACTGGCAAAATGGAACATCACACCGGGCCAACCCATCCTGAGTGTTGACCAGGCCCGGGCCGCTGAAACCTACGTCGGCGATACCGTCCATTTCCGTCAGGGCGATGCATTAAATGGCCTGGCCAACGCCACCCACACCACCAGTGGTGAGATCCACATCGGCGGGCAGGAGCACTTTTATCTGGAAGGCCAGGTGAGTCTGGTCATTCCCGAGGAAGACGGCGGCATGCTGGTATACACCTCCAGCCAGCATCCGAGTGAGGTGCAAAAGCTGGTAGCGGAAGTGCTCGGCATTCCGTTCAGTCGGGTCACGGTGGATGTCCGGCGCATGGGCGGTGGTTTCGGTGGTAAGGAAACCCAGGCCGCACAATGGGCCTGCATCGCCGCACTGCTGGCAAACAAAACCGGCCGCGCCGTTAAACTGCGCCTGCCGCGCAGTCAGGATATGACCACCACCGGCAAGCGCCATCCCTTCGTTAACCGCTGGACACTGGGGTACGACAATACCGGCCAGATTCAGGCAGCGGACATTGAGGTTAACGGCCTGTGCGGCTACTCGCCAGATTTGTCGAACGCCATTGTCGACCGCGCCATGTTTCATGCTGACAACGGCTATTTCCTGAATGAAGCGCACATCACCGGTTACCGCTGCCGCACCCATACCGCCTCCAACACCGCCTTTCGCGGCTTTGGCGGCCCCCAGGGCATGATGACCATTGAAGCGGCGATGGACGGCATCGCCCGAAACCTGGGTGAAGACCCGCTGACCGTCCGTAAACGCAATTTTTATGGTGAAGCTGGCCGCAACGTCACGCCTTATCACATGACGGTAACCGACAACATTTTGCCTGAACTGGTTAGCCGACTCGAACAGAGTGCCGACTATTGGGCGCGCCGCGACGCCATTGGTCAGTTCAATGCGCGCAGCCCCATTATCAAAAAAGGTCTGGCACTGACCCCGGTGAAATTTGGCATTTCTTTCACCGCAAAACACCTGAACCAGGCGGGCGCCTTGATTCATCTGTACACCGATGGCAGCGTCTACCTGAACCACGGCGGTACCGAAATGGGCCAGGGTTTGTTCACTAAGGTGGCGCAGATTGTTGCTACCGAATTCTCGGTACCGCTGGCCACCATTCAATCATCCGCCACCCGCACCGACAAGGTTCCCAACACCTCGCCCACCGCCGCATCGAGCGGCACCGACCTGAACGGCGCTGCGGCTCAGAATGCGGCCCGCACGCTGAAGCAGCGTCTGGTCGAATTTGCCACTGACCACTACAAGGTCCGGCCCGACCAGATCGTTTTTGACAATGGCCAGGTGCAAATTGGCGAGCATCGCCTCACCTTCGCCGACCTGGTACAAACGGCCTATATGAACCGGATTTCGTTGTCCGCGACCGGCTACTATCGCACCCCAAAACTCCACTGGGATGCCAAAACCGGCCAGGGCCGTCCGTTTCTGTATTTCGCCTACGGCGCCTCCTGCTCGGAAGTGACCATCGATACGCTAACCGGCGAATACGCCGTAGACCGGGTCGATATTCTGCATGATGTCGGCGACAGCCTGAACCCGGCCATCGACATTGGCCAGATCGAAGGCGGCTTTATACAGGGCATGGGCTGGCTAACCATCGAAGAACTGAAGTGGAACGACGGGGGGCGCTTGCTGTCGAACAACCCGGCCACCTACAAGATTCCATCAATCGGCGATACGCCACCGGTGTTCAATGTCACCCTGTTCGACCAGCCCAACCGGGAAGACACGGTGTTCAAATCCAAAGCCGTGGGTGAGCCGCCGCTGATGCTGCCGATCTCAGTCTGGTGCGCGTTGCGCGATGCCATCGCCAGCACCGCTGATTATCGCATCAACCCGGCACTCAACACCCCGGCTACACCCGAACAGGTTCTGTTTGCGCTGGAACACTTGGCCGAACAGATGCAGGAGGCCTCATGAGACACCACCATCGCTGGTACGACGCCTTGCACGAAGGCCAGCACAAGCGCGAACCCCTGGTACTGGTCACGGTACTCAGCACCGCTGGCTCCACGCCGCGCGATGCCGCCGCAAAAATGGTCGTTACAGCGGCCGAGCACTTCGACACTATTGGCGGGGGTCACCTCGAATTCAAAGCCATTGAACGGGCACGCGCGCTCCTTCAGGCGGGCAAAAACGCCACCGAGGTCGACAGCATTACGCTCGGAGCCAGCCTCGGCCAATGCTGCGGTGGCGCGACTCAGTTGCTGTTTGAAGTGCTGGTGCCAGTCGGCCAGCCGTTGCTGGTGTTCGGTGCCGGGCACGTCGCCCAACATCTGATGCCGATTCTGGCACCGCTCGATTTCAGCCTGCACTGGGTCGACCCCCGACCGGACTGGCTGGCACAAAACAACGATTCCCGCATTCATCGTCACACTCTGGAACACCCCGAGGATGCGATCGCTGATGCGCCCGCCAGCGCCTGGGTGCTGATCATCACCCACAACCACCAGCTCGACTTCGAGCTGGTTCAGGCCGCCCTGAAACGACCGGATATTGGTTACATCGGCCTGATCGGTTCCGACACAAAAGCCAAGCGTTTTCAGCAACGCCTGGCGCACCGGGGCTGGCGGCAAGAGGACATCAACCGGGTCATCTGCCCGGTAGGCCTGAGCGCTGTGCCCGGCAAACAGCCAGCGGAAGTGGCCGTCTCCATTGCCGCACAATTGCTGCATCTGATGCATTCAGAACGTCCGGCTGCAGCCGGTAAAAAAGCCACCGGACTGACCTGGAAAACCGGCCAGACATTGACCAACCCGGACCATGACAAGGTTGAAGACCTGGCTACTCATACTGGAAATAAGGGGCCCGCATCATGACACTGGTCGAACTAAACCAGGCGAGTACGGCACAACGAGCCGCCTTCTTTCACAGCCAATGCGCCGCTCAGCGCTGGGTCGAGCGAATGACCCAAAGTTCCCCCTTTGCCAATAAAGAAGCGGTACTGAACGCCGCCAGAGAGCATTGGGCGCAGATGGGCGAGGCCGACTGGCGGGAAGCCTTCGATGGACATCCGATGATTGGCAACCTGGAGTCACTGCGCGCCAAATACCAAAGCAGCCGCGACCATTCCAGCCAGGAACAGTCGGGTGTCGACGGTGCCAGCGACGAAACGTTGCGCGCACTGGCCGAAGAAAACCAGACCTACTTCGACCGCCACGGCTTTATCTTTATCGTGTTTGCCAGCGGTAAAGGCGCCGACCAGATGCTCGACCAACTGCGCGCACGCATCAACAATTCGACCGGGCAGGAACTGAAACTGGCGGCGGCACAACAGCTAAAAATCACCTTGCTCAGGCTGGAAACCCAGCTTCAAGAAATCTGATCCATTCGAATCTATGCGACTGTTGAAAAGGAGCACCGTATGAGTCACACCCTGTCTACCCATGTACTGGACACCACCCTCGGTCAACCAGCGCAGGACCTGAAGCTGACCCTTAAAAACGACCGGGGCCAGGTCATCGCCGAAGGTCTCACCAATGAAGACGGCCGCTTCAACGACTGGCCCGTCGACGGTTTTGACAATGGCGTGTTTGAACTGACCTTTCACACTGGCGACTACCTGACCCGCCAACACGGCCAGGCCTTTTACCCCAAAGCCAGCATCTGTTTTGAACTGATCGGGCCGGACGCACACTTTCACGTACCGCTGCTGGTCAGCCCCTACAGTTACTCAACCTATCGTGGGAGTTAATGAATGGATGTCTTTTTTGCCGACTGGGTCAGCTTGTTGCTGCGCTGGTTTCACGTCATTGCCGGGGTCGCCTGGATCGGCGCGTCATTCTATTTTATCTGGCTCGACAACCACCTGACCGACCCGCCGCAATGGAAGAAAGACAAGGGCATCGGCGGCGACCTCTGGGCCATTCATGGCGGCGGTTTTTACGAAGTCGCCAAATACAAGGTTGGCCCTACGGAAATGCCCAAAGAACTGCACTGGTTCAAGTGGGAAGCCTACACCACCTGGATCACCGGCATGTTGCTACTGACCTGGGTTTATTATTTTGGCGCCCAGGCCTATTTGATCGACCCGGACGTCCGCGAGCTCGGCACTGGCATGGCCATCGGACTTGGCCTGCTGTACACCGCCGTCGGTTGGCTTATTTACGAAGGCCTGTGCCGCACACCCCTGGTTGAACACAAAGCTTTTGGCGCCGTGCTGTTCATTCTGGGTACCGCCATGGCCTGGCTGATGACCGAAACGTTCTCCGGCCGGGGCGCCTACATACACATGGGCACCTTGATCGGTACCATCATGGCTGCCAACGTTTTTGTCAAAATCATTCCCGGCCAGAAAAAGATGGTCGCTGCTGTAGCCCGGGGCGAACAACCCGATAGCAAACCCGGGCTGGTTGGCAAACAACGCAGCGTCCACAACAACTACCTGACCTTGCCGGTTATCTTTATCATGATCAGCAACCACTACCCGATGACCTATCAGCACAGCCTGAACTGGCTGATCCTGATGGCGCTGATTCTGATCACCCTCATCGTACGCCATTACTTCAACCTGGCCCACCGGGGTGTGCGTAGACCCCTTATTCTGGTGGTTGCCATGCTAGCCTTTGTGGCGGTCGCGGGTGCGCTCTCCTGGCCCGGGTCAGCGCCGCAGAGCCTGGCCAGTGGGAATGCCAGCGAACGTCCAGTACTCAGTGATACTCAGGGTCTGGCCCTGGTGATGGACAAGTGCGCCACCTGCCACAGCCGCGACCCCTCTGACACTATGTTCCCAACTGCGCCAGCCGGTGTGGTGTTTAACGACTTGACGGACATTGAGCGCTGGGCCAGCCGCATCCATGCACGCACCCTGGTCAGCAAGGACATGCCCTTTATGAACCGCACCGAGATAACCGACGAACAACGTCAAGCCCTGGGCGACTGGTTAAATAGCCGGTTTTAAGTCAGAATCAGGGGTTATCAAACCTGCATTGCCTATTCTGGCGGCGCAGGTCGACATTCACTGGCAACCTTAAGGTTTTGCTCACGCGTCGCATGAACCCACACGATCCCTGGCTGGAACGCATTAAGGCTGTCACGCTGCCAGCCTTGTTGCCACAAACATCATTACCCGGACCCTCGGCCCCCCTGACAGATTGGATCAAGGTGGTGAGTGAGGACCCGTTGCTAGCCATGCTGATTTTTCGCTACGCCAATCGCATGATGTCGAACCGGCAAGTACTGGTACGCACGCTCGAACATGCTGTGGCCTTAATCGGTTCACAGCGACTGATTAAACTGACCGAAAATATTCCCCGGCTCGATCCGGCCAGTACCGCCTTTTCCGGTTTGCAAAGCACGGTGGGCGACAGCCTGGTCGCCGCCAGCCTGATGCGCCAGTGGTTTGAGGTGCGGCAAATCCCCTGGACCGAAGCCGATTATTGGATGACCCTATTCTACAATGTCGGGCTCTGGGCACTCTGGCTGCTTGAACCACAAATGATGGATGGCTTTGAATTTCGGGCTGAGCGTGGTGAAAACCGCAACAAACTGATCGAAGGCATGATTGGCATATCGGTGCGCGACTGGAACGACGAACTGTGCAGTCACTTTCAGTTACCCTCCATTCCGGAAACCAATACCAACGAAGAAAATAAGCACATCGAAGACCGCATTCAGCCGCACAAACTGTCGGCGCTCAAATTCTTCCTGCCATTCAGTCACGAGTTGGCGTATCAGGTGCGCCAACACTGGGAGTCCGAACAACTGGACACCCTGTTCCGCACCGGTGAAATAGCACTTGGCCTGACCGAGTTCCGGCCCATGCTAAAAACCTGGATCACCTCAGCCGCACGCGAATACCAACTGCCCCAGGCTGCCACGGCAGCGCGGCGCCTGGTGGCTCACCAGCCACCGGTAAGCACCCGGAGTGTGGCCCTGCGGAAAGGCTTAAGAGAGGCTGACTGGGCCTGGGCAGAAGACATCAGTAAAACCTATGCGACACTCCACACCCGCAAAGCGACGACTACCAAACCTTCGGCCAAACCGGAGCCAGCGAAAAAAACGGCACCGACTGCTCATACGGCAGAAACCTACCGGCACAGCGTCAACCTGAATAGCCTGCGCGAAGTGCGCCGGCAGTTTCGCAATCAAAAAACCTGGCACTCGCCGGTCGAAATTCAGGAAAGCGCTCTCTTCTGCCTACAGCAGGGGCTCGGCTTGCACCGCATCGTAGTGATGGAGCACCTAAAGGGGTACTGGCAAGCTTTCGACCACGTAGGCTGCGACCACTACCTGTTGCTCAAACAGCTGAAACTGCCGGTTGCGGGCAGCAATGCCTTGCAGGAGTTCAGCCGTCGGGTAACGGCGGCCTGGCTGCACAAAGACAACCGCGCCAAAGCCAGAAAGCAACTGCCGGATGCTCTGTTTAAAGCCGCGGATGATCAGGATTTTTTCCTGCGTTCATTTACCATTGGTCGCGAAGTCACCATGATGATCTACGCCGATGCCAAGGGTGACCCGGAACCGCTGGGCGAGTCCGATTACCGCTTGTTTCGCGAATTCTGCGCCGACTGGAACACCGCCCTTAACCGGATACGTCAATGACTTTAAGCGTTAAAGACCGCCTGTTTATCGCCAGCCAATACCTGGTACCCCACCACACCCTGTCGCGCCTCATTGGCGCGCTGGCCGAATCCGAATGGGGCCCTCTGAAGCGGCGCTTTATCAACACCTTCGCCAAGCATTATCAGGTCAACACGAGTGAGGCAGAACGCCCGAACCTCGGCGACTACCGCAACTTCAACGACTTTTTCACCCGATCACTGACCCCTGACGCCCGCACCTTCCCGGACGACGCCCAAACCCTCGGTTCGCCGGTAGACGGCAATGTGAGTCAGGCTGGCACCATTACCGATGGCCGCATCATCCAGGCTAAACAGCAAAGTTTCACCGTCACCGAGCTGCTCGGCGGCGATGCCGAACAGGCCCGACGTTACAAAGATGGTGAATTCGCCACGCTCTATCTGGCACCCAGAGATTATCACCGCATCCACATGCCCTGCGACGGCACCCTATTACGCACAACCTTTGTGCCGGGCCGCCTGTTCAGCGTAAACGGCACCACCGCAGAAGCCGTCCCCCGCCTGTTCGCCCGCAACGAACGACTGGTCTGCGAGTTTGAAACCGAGCGGGGCCGCATGGTGATGGTGCTCGTTGGCGCCATGATCGTCGCCAGCATCGAAACCACCTGGGCAGGCGTGGTCGCCCCCATGCGACGCCAGATTCAGCATTTGAATTACAACAATCCGCAACTAACCTTCAGCCGTGGAGAGGAAATGGGGCGGTTCAGGCTCGGCAGCACGGTTGTCATGTTGTTTGAACCCAACACCCTAACCTGGAATGAATCAATCTCGCCGGGAGAACCGATCAAATTAGGGCAGCCACTGGAGTAAACTTAGGTTTCAAGGTTTGCGACTAGCCAAGTGCTGGCTACTGGGTAGGCCTATCCGGGGTAGTCTGCAGCATGGATGCTGCAGTCTAGGCCCCATG